>JAFWHR010000013.1 GCA_017511945.1 Bacilli bacterium
ATTAGTTTTTAAATCATATCCTATTAGATCATTATCTTTATTAAAACCAGATTTATATAGTTTATCTATCATTATTGTTTTAAGGTATTCATCATCTCCATTAATAAATAGTATTTTATCTTTCATTCCATCTAGTATTTCAAGTTTTGCTTTAAATATGTTTTCTTTACTTTTAAAATTTCCTATATGAGATGATCCTATATTGGTAATAACTGATATATCCGGTTTAATTAATTTAGATAGGTAAGATATTTCATTATAGTGGTTCATACCTAGTTCTAGTATTAGTATTTGAGTATCTTTTTTTAGTTTAAAAATTGATAGGGGAATACCTATATTGTTATTGTAGTTTTTAATATTAGTTTGAACTTTATATTTTGTCTTTAGAACATTATAAAGCATATCTCTAGTTGTAGTTTTTCCCATACTTCCCGTTATTCCTATTACGAGAGGTCTATATTTATCTAATATGTATTTTGCTATTAAAGATAAAACTTTAGTTGTGTCTTCCACTAAAATGTAAGGAAAGTTAACTTCTATATATTTAGAAGATAAAAACAATATACATCCATTTTTAATAGATTCCTCTATAAAGTCATGTCCATCTTTATTATTTCCTATAATAGGTATGAATATGTCATTATTAACTATCCTTTTAGAGTTAATTTTAATATCTTTAAATGAAGTATTTAAATTAATTTTACCTATTAATTTACCCTTAGTTATGGATAATAGTTCTTTAATTTTCAATTTAATCACCATTAAATTTTATGTAATGTGTTCTAAAAATATAATTTAATAATAGTTTATTAGTAGGTGATTAACTGTGAATAGAATATCTAAATTATTAAGTAAGTTTTTAGTTTTTATAATAATCGTTTTAACTTGTATGATTGTATTAAAGTCAAATGTAAAACTTAGAAGTTATGTATATAAAAACGTATTTCAAAAGAATTTAAAGTTTGCTAAAATAGATGAATTATATGAGAAGTATTTCGGATCTATTATGCCTGATAATGAAGTTAAAACTGTATCTGTAGAAAAGTTAAACTATTCAAAGAAAGAAGAGTACAATAACGGAGTTAAACTAAAGGTTTCTGAAAGTTACATAGTTCCTAATTTAAGAAATGGTATTGTCACATCTATAGAAAATAAAGATGGAAAAAATAATGTAGTTATAGAAGATGCGGATGGTGTTCAAATAAACTACAGTTTATTAAAAGAAGTTAAAGTGTCTATGTACGATTATGTAAAAAAAGGTGATACTATAGGAAGTGTAGATAATGAATTAATAATAGAGTTTACTAAAGATGGAAAGAAGGTGGATTATAAAAAATATATTTAAAATCCATCCTTTTTATTTAATTTGTCTGTTAATTTGTTCATTTACTGGTCATTTAAAAGATTACATCATGATAAGTATAATTATATTATTCCATGAATTTGGACATATATTAGTTTCAATCATCTACAAATGGAAAATAGATAAAGTAGTAATATTACCATTTGGGGCAATTACAATATTTAACGAATACATTAATAGACCTTTAAAAGAAGAGTGGTTTATCTTAATATTTGGTCCTATATTTCAGTTAGTACTATCTTTTTTTTTAAATGATAAATATGCATATTATAGTAATGTCATTTTACTTTTTAATCTTCTTCCTATATATCCTTTAGATGGATCAAAAATATTAAATATATTATTAAATAAGTTTATAAGTTTTAAAAAGTCACATTTACTAACCATATATATTTCTTTTATAACAGTTGTATTTATAATATATAAATCATCTTTTAACTTAATTTTAGTTTTAATACTACTGTTCATATCTAAAAGTATATTAAAAGAGTATAAAAATCACAGTTTAATATTTAATAGGTTTTTATTAGAGAGGTATAATAACAATTTTAAATTTAAAAAATATAAATACATAAACTCATTAGATTTAAATAAGATGAAAAAAGATTATAGACATTTTTTTAAAAGTAAAAATGGATATATAACAGAAAAGGAAAATTTAAAAAAAAGGTTTGACTTTAACAGTAAAAAATGATAGAATTTATTGATGTAGAGCTTCCTCTACAACCGCACAGAAGAGGTTTAAAATTATTACCTCAATGGCGAGTCTTAGATTTTAAAGGAGGTTAAAAAGATGAAAGCAGTATTTAAAGCATGCGGAAAGCAGTATTATGCTGAAGAAGGTAGCGTTTTATACTTAGAAAAACTAGATGCTAAAGAAGGGGATAAGATTACATTTGATGAGGTATTAATGTTAGATGATAAAGTAGGTAGTCCTCTAATCAAAGGAGCAAAAGTAGAAGCTAAAGTAATAAAACACGGTAAACAGAAAAAGATTAAAGTTTACAAATACAGACAGAAGAAAAAATATAGAAGAACTCAAGGACATCGTCAGCCATATACTAAGGTTGAAATATCTAAGGTAATTGGATAATGACAAAAGTTACTATTTCAAAAGATCATATTGAAATAAAAGGTCATGCGATGTATGATGTTCATGGAAGAGATATCGTATGTGCATCTATAAGCTGTATAGTTATAACAAGTGTTAATGGCATATTATCAATAGATGAGAGTTATTTAAAATACTCTAATAAATCTGGTTATATATCTATAGATATACTAAAACATGATAAAATAGTAGACAGACTTATAGATAACATGATAAATTTATTAAAAGAGTTAAGTGATCAGTATAAAAAAAATATACAGATAAAGGAGGTATAATCTTATGTTAAAGTTAAATATACAATTATTTGCCCACAAAAAGGGACAAGGTTCAACTAAAAACGGAAGAGATTCAGAGTCTAAAAGACTTGGCGCTAAAGCAGCAGATGGTGAAGTTGTATCAGGTGGATCTATTTTATACCGTCAAAGAGGAACTAAAATATATCCTGGAATAAATGTCGGAAAAGGAAAAGATGATACATTATTTGCCAAAATAACTGGTAAAGTTAAATTTGAAAGACTTGGAAGAGATAGAAAACAGGTTAGTGTATATCCAGAATAAGAAACATTAGTTTCTTTTTTTCTATTATGAAAAACGCAACTTTAATTAATATCAAGGTTGTACTTCAAATTTAAATTGATAATTTAAATTAACAAATTCTTTTTTTATTGACAAATGTGCAAAAATATAGTAATGTATCAATTACACGTTGAGAAAAAAACTTTATTTTTTTTCAAAAATGTGCTATCATTTATTTGGAATAGGTATTCTATTCCAATATGTACAATGCGAATTGCATAGAGAAGTGTATATGATGAACTTGTAAGTCAATTTGGTTCTGTACATTGAGCGAGTAGCATAAAGAAGCGTAAGCGATGAATTAATAAGTCTACTCTTGAGGGACAAGGCGTCCCTCTATTATTTTTTTAGGAGTGACTAATTATGGCTAGTATTTTTTTGAAAAAATATGAAAACGGAAGTATATATCATATAAATTTTGGTAGAACATTTCATCCTGAATTAAAAAGCAAACATTTAGGAGTATTATTTAACATTAAATCCTCCAACAATATGATCTTATGTTTGCCAATGACTAGTCCAAAGAAAAAACATTTTAAAACAGTTGATGCATTTAATAATAGAGATATTTATAATTTAAAATACCCACATTTATATTACATCAAAGAGACAGATTCTATGGTTTTATTAGAACAATTTAGAACAATTTCAAAAGCTAGAATTGAATCACAATATAAAAATCCAAGTTCAAATCAAAAAGTTATATTATCTATTAATGAACAAGAAAAGTTAAAAAAATCATTTAAAAAATTTGTTTCTAATATATTAAAATAGTATTATTTTCTAATTATTAGTCATAATATATAATGCGGGTAGCATTGAGAAGAAATCGATGAACTTATAAGCCTACCCATTAGAACAGTAAGAACTGTTCTTCTAAGTTAGTTCTTAATTGAACTAGCTATTTTTTTTATACAACAAATTATGTGAAATTCAACATAAGTATATGAAAAAATTAATAAATTTTGCAAAAACTATTGACGAGGTGTACCCCTTATGACATAATGTATATGTAATCAGATGAGATCACTAGAAAAGAGGTGAGTTAATTGGAATTATCTATAAAATTATGGATAATAAAAATCACTTTTGGAATTCAGGTACGAAGCAAGAAAACCAAAAAAGTGATTATGAGAAGACGGATTTAATTCCATCTCTCGATTAAATTATATGATTTTATAGTACAATTGTCAATTTAATATACATGAAAGATAAATTTAATAAAAGAGAATATGATCGTGAATATTCAAAAGAACATTATTCACAGTTTAAAGCAAAATTAAAAAAAGATGATATGGTAGAACTTAATGGACTATTAAAAAAATACAATCTAAACAAGACACAGTTTGTTATGAAGGCAAAAGAATTATTAGAGAAAGGTAAATTATAAAAAAATGACTCTAGCATTTGCTAAAGTCGAGTGTATTTTTTCTGTATCTCTATAAATTAAATAATTAATTTCTAAATATTATTTTGGACTTGTTTTGGACTTGTTTTTGTGTTTTTGGACTAGTTTTTTTTAAAAAAACGTGTTCACGAAGTAAGACATAAAGCCTCACAAAAACGTTAAAACAAAGAAAAAGCCTTGATTTACAAGACTTTTAATTTTTAAGTGGCGTCCCCGAAGTGATTCGAACACTTGACCCACGCCTTAGAAGGGCGTTGCTCTATCCAGCTGAGCTACGGAGACAACTGAACATGTAAATTATACAATATTTTAAAAAAAATATCAAGTTTATTTTAAAAAAATCTAAAAAATGTTATAATCTAAAGTAGGTGATAAAAATGTCAAAGATAAAAGATATTAAAGCGAGAGAAATATTAGATTCAAGAGGAAATCCGACAGTTGAAGTTGATGTATTTTTAGAAAGTGGAATTATGGCAAGAGCCTCTGTTCCATCAGGTGCTTCAACTGGACAAAGAGAGGCTATAGAACTTAGAGATAATGATAAAAAAAGATATAATGGTATGGGAGTATTAAAAGCAGTAAACAATGTAAATACAGTTATAAAAGAAAATTTAATAGGAATGGACTGTTTAGAACAGAGAGATATCGATAATACAATGATTAAACTTGATGGAACTAAAAATAAAAGTAGACTTGGCGCAAATGCTATCTTAGGTGTTTCTATGGCCTGTTTAAAAGCATCTTCAGAATATAAAAAAATACCTCTTCATAAATATTTTGGTGAAAGTATTTCCATGCCAAACGCAATGATGAACATATTAAATGGTGGAATGCATGCCTCTAACGGATTAGATTTTCAAGAATTTATGATAATTCCACAGTCAAATACTTTTAAAGAAAGACTTAGAATTGGTGATGAAGTATTTCAAAGTTTAAAGAAAGTTTTAAAGGAAAACAATTTAAGCACTAATGTTGGAGATGAAGGAGGTTTTGCTCCTGATATAAGTACTAATAAAGAGGCGTTGGATTTAATCATAAAAGCTATAAAAATAGCCGGATATAATCCAGGTAAAGATGTGTTTATCGGACTTGATGTTGCCGCATCAGAGTTTTATGAAAATGGAATATACAAATTAGAAAATAGAGAGTTATCTTCTGATGAAATGATAGAATATTTTAAGGACCTAATAGACGAATACCCCATAATATCTATTGAAGATCCTCTAGATGAAAATGATTGGGAAGGATTTAAAAAGTTTACTGAAATATTAGGTGATAAGATTCAAATTGTCGGTGACGATTTATTTGTCACAAATAGAGAGTATTTAAAAAAAGGAATAGATATGAATGTCTGTAACGCAATTTTAATAAAGATAAATCAAATTGGAACTATTTCAGAAACCTTAGATACTATTAAACTTGCTAAAGATAGTGGCTATAATACTATAATATCTCATAGAAGCGGAGAGACAGAGGATACTACTATCGCATCACTTTCAGTGGGACTTAATTTAGGCCAAATAAAAACAGGATCTCTTTCGAGAACTGACAGAACGTGTAAGTATAACGAATTACTTAGAATAGAGGAAGAGTTATGAAAAGAGGATTTACACTAATTGAACTTATAGGAACTATCGTAATACTAGGACTTATTTTAGTGTTAATTGTTCCAACTATTTCAAATAGTTTAAAAAAAGGTGTTAGTGATGCCGATAATACTACTATAGAAAACATTAAAAGAGCTGCTAGAAACTATGCTTCTGATAATAAAGATAGTACATGTGTTTATGTATCTACTTTACAATCTCAAGGCTATTTAGATGATAGTTTATTATGGCCATCTGATAAAACAGAAGTTTCAGGTAAAGTAACAATTATCAAAACAACTAATAATGCAGGTAAAATTAAATACACATTAAAGTATGAAAAAGAAGGAAATTGTTAAGATTTAAATATATTTCCTATCTTATAATTATCTGAATAAAACTGTGGCATTTCATAAGTAAATGTCACTTTCTTTTTTGGCATAATAATTCTATTAGGTTTTACATCTCTATATATGTATAGTATTTTATTATTCTTATCAGTAAGTACTATATCTATATTTACTCTCATAAAAAACGTGTGCACGCCGTTGCAACTAATTTTAAGTATGTAATCAAATTTCTTTAAAAACATGAGTCCTTTTAACTTTTTAAAAAAACTATCCGCACATTTAACCTTCATATTTCCACCATTTACACTATATCACTTTTATATGTAAAAATCTACTTGATTTTTTTATTAATCTTTAATATAATTGACTTAGAAGAAATAGAAAAGAGGATGTGTATGAAGTTAAATAATAAAGGTCAAGCTTTAGTTGAGTACTTACTTATAATCGCAGTTGTAAGTGTAATTGTCGTAAGTGTCGTTAAACTACTTGGAGGATATCTTCAAGATTCAATGACTAAATCATCTTGTAAACTTATAGATAAGACATATGTAGAAGGATCAAAACCTGGTGAGGGTTCTTGTCAGTAAAAGATAATTTTTATCTTTTTTAATATATGAAAAAGAAAATTATAACTTTAATGCTCAACATAGTAACTTTAGGATTATACACATTTTATGTAGGGGCAAAACTTGATGTTTACGAGAAAGATGCTTGGTATCAAAAATGGTATTTATGGGTAATTGGATTTTTACTAGGAATAATACCTGGAATTGTAATGCTTTTAATATTTTATATTAAGGTAGGATGTTTAGTTTCAGAAAAGTTAAATGTTCCAATGCAAAAGTATTATTCATATCCTTATGTTTGGATTTTCTGTTTTATAGTCCCAATATTAGGCTGGTCTATATTTACAGTTTTAAACATATATGTCCATACTTGGTATTGTGCATATCTTGAAAGTGGTGATTGAATTGATAACTAGAAGTGAACTTAGAAAAAAGATAATGACTATTTTATATCAAATAGAACTGTACGATAAAAATAAAATAGAATATGATTTAGAAACCGTAATTAAACAAAATACAGTTATAGATAGTGAATTTGTCAAAGATATAGTATTTGGAGTTGTTACTTATAAAAGTGAAATTGACTCTTTAGCTAACAAACATTTATCAAATTGGTCTATAGATAGACTAGGAAACACCGATATCGCAATACTTAGAATGGGAATATATGAACTTATTTATACATCAACCCCTCCAGTAGTTGCGATAAATGAAGCAGTAGAACTTGCAAAAGAGTATTCAGATGAAAAGGTTTGTAAAATGATAAATGCATGTCTAGATAAAATATATAAAGAGGAAGAAAAGTGAAAGATAAGTATTTAACAGTTAGTGCGATAACTAGATATTTAAAATCGAGGTTTGATTTAGATGAAAACCTTCAGACAGTATTTTTAAAAGGTGAGATTTCTAACTTTAAAGCCCATACATCTGGTCACTTTTATTTTTCCCTAAAAGACGAAAACAGTAAAATTAACGCAGTTATGTTTAGAAGTCAAACTAAAAACGTTTTATTTAAACCAAAAGATGGAATGAAAGTATTACTTACAGGAAGAATTAGTCTATATGAAGCGATGGGAAGCTACCAGATATATGTAGATGAGATGATAGAAGATGGTGTGGGCAATTTATATTTAGCATTTGAACAGTTAAAAGAAAAACTATCTAAAGAAGGTCTATTTGATGAAAGTCATAAACAAAAAATACCAAAAGTACCTAAAAAAGTTGGAATTATAACTGCGCCAACTGGTGCGGCAATTAGAGATATCATAACGACAATTAAAAGGAGATTTAACGTATGTGAAACTATTCTTTTTCCAACTCTCGTTCAAGGTGAAAATGCCAAAGAAGATATAGTTAAAAATATTAAAAAAGCCCAAGAATACGATTTGGATGTACTTATTATAGGTAGAGGTGGAGGATCTATTGAGGATTTGTGGCCATTTAATGAAGAGATTGTCGCAAGAGCCATATATGAATGCAAAATTCCGACAATATCGGCAGTTGGTCATGAGATAGATTTTACCATTTCAGATTTTGTCGCTGACCTAAGGGCTCCGACACCAACGGCAGCTGCTGAACTTGCTGTTCCTAATATGGCAGATTTGAAAAGTAAACTAAACGGATATTTAATCAGGTTAAACGAGGGAATATATAAAAAGATAAATTACAATAAATTATATCTTGATTCAGTTAAAAATTCATTTGTAATTAAAAATCCAATGGTAATGTATGAAAATAAAAGACAAAATTTAGATTTACTATCTGAAAAAATCAATTCATTAGTTACAAATAGCTTAAAAAATCATAGAGATAAAATTACATTAATCAAAAAATCTTACATATTTTATAGTCCCGATATGATATATAAAAAGTATAGAGATAAAATAGATAGTATTAAAAGTAGTTATGTACTATCAAATCCTATGATTTTGTATAAAGATAAAAAGAGTGAAATTAAAAACATAATTGAAAAGTTAGAACTATTAAATCCTTTAAACATTTTAAATAGAGGTTATAGTATTTCTTATTTAGATGAAAAAGTTATTAAAAGTATTAAAAAAGTTAAGAAAAATGATAATATTTCAATCAGAGTTTCCGATGGAATTATTAAAACAAAAGCAGTAGAAGTGGAGGATAAATGATGGCTAAAAAATTTGAAGATAAAGTTAAAGAATTAGAAGAGATAATTACCGTATTAGAAAATGGAGATGTCTCACTAGATGAATCTATTAAAAAGTATACTGAAGCGATGAAACTCGTTAAAGAATGTGATGATGAGTTAAAAACAGTGGAAGATAAGATAAGTAAGATAGTATCTGAAAATGGAGAACTAAAAGACTTTACAGTTGAGTGAAAGTAGGAAAATATATATGAAAAATGGTTTTACTTTAATAGAACTACTTGGAGTAATTGTAATAATAAGTGTACTTGCTTTAATAACTATTCCAATTATTGACAGTTCATTAAATAAGGGAAAACAAAACTTATCTGATATTCAAAAAGAACAACTTATAAAAAGTTTAAAGGACTACTATTCATCAAATATTGATGAGTTATCTAATGTAAATGGGAAAGCATGTAAAACAATATCAGAACTTCAAGAATTTCTACCAGATGATATAAAAGATCCTAAAAATAATAAGGATTATAATGTAAAAGTATGTGTTGAAAAGAAATCTGTAACATGTACATCACATTTAGATGATAGTTGTTATAATTATTCTTACACTGTAGAAGATAACTAAAGGAGTTAATTTATGGATAGTAGGCAGTATTTAAAATTAATTAGAGATACTTTTGATGAAACATTAGATGAATTTGATACATCATATGAAAAAAGGGAGTTTGACGACGTATTTACAGAATTGATTCACAGTTTATTAGAAACTAAAGATGATGATTACGATAGCATATTTAACTATTTAGTTAAAAATTATTTAAAATCAATTGAAGCCATATCTAAATTATCGCCAGGATTGTCTACAGGACTATACGATGAAAAGGGAAATATTAAAATAAATACCTATAATGGAAAAATGTCAGATATCCCAAACGATGATGAGATTGCAGAAGATACAGTATTTGATGCATCCAGTATGACAAAAATGTTTACCTCGGTATTACTTTTAAAAGAGTCAGAAAGAGGAAATATAGATTTAAATAAAAAGTTTTCAGACTATAATCCACTACTTAGTAAAGTAGATGTAAAAATAATTGATGCTTTAAGATTTGGCGTCAATTTAAGAACTGATGGAAGATTAGATGAGCCAAATATCTCTAAAAAGATAAGAGTAGAGAGATTAAAAAGTACATATGTTTTTGAAAGAGATACTTTTATATATAGCGATATTCCATACATGCTGGTGCCACTTCTATTTGGGAAAACTTTAGAAGAAGCAACAGAAAACTATTTAAATAATTTTTATGAACTATATAGAGATGAACTAGGTCTATCTAAAACCGGTTACAGTTTAATTAATATGACAGGTGGCACTGTTAATTTAGATCTTATAAACGATATTTACAGTAAAGATGGACTATTCGATCCTAAAGCGAATATGTTTGAAAAACAAATTGGCTATATATCAGGTCATGCCGGTGTAACGACGACAGTTAAAGATTTAGAAAAACTGTTTAAAAGTCTGTCACATGGACTATTATCTGATTCATCTTTAAAAGAATTAATTACTGCAGCACACGATACCGACATTTTACTAGATAAAAATGGTAATGAAGTAATTAGAAATGGAAAAAAAGTATACATAAACCGCGGAATGGGAGTTTATTTAAATAAAGGCAATATCAGAATAAGTGATATGCCATCTAGATTTAGTCCTTCATCATTTGCGTCAGCAGGATCAACTGGTACTTACTGTATATATGATATTTCAAATGGACTAAACATGATTTATCTATCTAATGCGAGAAGTGGATCATATAGTAAATGGATAAATACCGGTGATTATATTTACGGTGATAAAAATGATCAAATGTCAAAAAATTATGGGACAACTTTAATATCTGGTACTGGTAGTATGAAAGATGGTAGCATAATTAGAGAGAATGGAACAGCTATGACATATACAAGAGCAACCAATAATTTTAAAGAAGAAGGACTTAGAACTTTATTAAAACTTAGAATTGCCAAAAAAGTACTTGTAAAAAAAGCCAAAATAGAATTATCTGACATATTACTAGATGAAGAGTTAAGTAAAATAGAAGAGGTATTTAGTGGAAATAATAGTAAAAAAATCAAATTAAAAAGAGCTTGAGAGCTCTTTTATATTTTTCTATAAAGTCCTATCGCTTTACCTAATATAACTACATTATCTAATATAATAGGATCCATGGTGTCATTTTCAGGCTGAAGTCTAAAATGTCTTTTTTCTTTGTAAAAAGTTTTAAGAGTAACCTCATTGTCATCTGTCATCGCAACAACAATTTCTCCATTTCTCGCATGACTTCTTCTTTCAACTATAACTACATCTCCATCTAAAATACCCGCATTAATCATACTAGTCCCATCAACTTTAAGTGTAAATACTTCCTTTCCTTTTGGAAGTAAATAACTTGGAAGGGCAAAAAACTCATCTGGCATTTCAATAGCCTCTATTGGACTTCCTGCAGTAATTTTACCGAGCAAAGGAACCTCAGTAACTAATTCATTTTCCTTTTCAAATTCATTTTTAACAAGTAGTTCTATTGCTCTATTTCTAGAACTGCCTTTTCTTATAAACCCCTTTGTCTCTAAATTGTTTAAATGTGCTTGTATAGTAGCAGGTGATGAGATGTCAAGTTTTTCTCCTATCTCTCTAACTGTAGGTGGATATCCGTGAGATACAATATATTCTTTGACACATTTTAAGACATCTTCCTGCCTTTTTGTAAGTTTTTCCATGAAAATTCCTCCTTTAATCATAAAAAGTATAACAAAAAAAAGTGTAAATGTCAAACATTTGTTTTAAAAATGTATTGACACGAACAAATATACGTGTTATAGTTATATTGCAGAAGGAGGTAAGAGTATGGAAATGATAAAAAGTAAAACTGTGATCGCATTTTTCGCGCTTGTATTGGTGGTGAGTTATATATCGGCCTTGGATGGTGCGAAGACAAATAGTGCGTCAAACAGATCGAACCTCATCTCGAATAAATCTGATTATAATGCATAATATTATAAAAAACTTGTAATTTAAAATCATTTTTAGTAAAATGAATTTAGGAGGTAATTATATGGCATTATTTTTAGATATATTAAAAGTTGTTATTGGACTGGTAGTTGGAGTTGTTATTGGATTTTTAATCGCAAAAAAATATACTGAAAAACAACTTAAGGAAAATCCACCTATAAATGAAAAGATGATTAAGGCTTTGATGATGGGTATGGGAAGAAAACCAAGTCAAAAACAGGTTAATCAAATGATGAAGTCAATGCAAAAGTATATGTAAGCATTGATTTTTTTCTTTTTTCTTTTTCTAAAATGTGCTAAACTGTATGTAGGTGAGAATCATGAGTGCAAATTTATATCCAGCTGATAGTTATATAGTAAAAAATGCGACAGTTTTAAACAATGAAGATAGAATGGTACTAATTAAACTGTATGAACCAGTAATAGGTTCTACCGCTGTTAGCCTATATTATACCTTTTGGTCTAATCTAGATTCCATGAGTATAATGTCAACGGAATATACTCACCATTATCTAATGGCAAGTATGAGATTAAAATTAGAAGACATTTTAGAAGCAAGAGAAAAACTAGAGGGAATTGGCCTAATTAAGACTTATGTAAAGGAATCAAGTGTAAATAGTTATATTTATGAATTATACTCTCCTTTAAGTCCTAAAGAGTTTATCGATAGTCCAATACTATCCGTGACTTTAAAAAGTAATGTCGGGAAAAGAGAATACAATAGAATACTTAAATTCTTTGAAATTCCTAAAATTGATTTAAAGGGATATAAAGATATCACCCTTAAATTTAGTGAAGTATTTGATTCTATCTCAAATTACGATGTAGATGAAAATGAAAACATAAGAAAAGTTAAAAATATAGATGTAACTATCGATGAAAAGATTGATTTAAACAGCATATTATCATTAATACCATCAGAAATACTTAATAAAAGATCTATTAGTAATGAGACAAAATCTCTTATTTACAAACTTTCATTTATATACAATTTAGATGAAGATGAGATGACTGACTTAATAAGAAATTCGGTAGATGAAAAACACGTAATTGATAAAAAGTTACTTAGAGATAATTGTCACAATTACTATACTTTTGAAAATAATAGTTCAACTCCTAGTTTAATATATAAAAAGCAGCCTGAGTATCTTAGAAAAAAGGTAAGTGATACTTCTAAAAAATCTAAGATGATATACACTTTTGAAAATGAGACACCATATGACTTTTTATCAGGTAGAAATAGAGGAGTTAAACCGAGTAAAAACGATTTAAAACTAATTGAACAATTACTTATAGATTATGAACTATCTCCTGGTGTCGTTAATGTGCTTATAGATTATGTGCTTAGAATAAACGATAACAAACTGATTAAAAACTATTGTCTTACAATAGCTAGCCAGTGGAAGAGAAGTAATATAAAGACAGTAGAAGAGGCTATGGAGATATGCAAAAGAGAAAATAGTAAGAAAAAGTCTAGAGTTAAAAAAGTTAAAAAGGAAGAAAAACCCAATTGGTATGATAAAAAATTAGAACAGTCTAAAGCCACTGATGAAGATATCAAAAAATTAGACGACATATTAAATAGTCTTTAAGGAGGAACTTATGGAAAAAATAAATCAACATTTAAAAAGTAACAAAAACTTATCTTTAGAACTAGATGATGCTTATGATGAAGCATTAAAAGATAGAGAATTTAAATCATTTGTCTCTAAAATCAAACTTAAAAGAGAAATACTTAAAAAGTACACATCACTATTAGAAGAAAGTTCAAAAGAGTACAGTAACTGTACAAAATGCCGAGGAATAATGGAGTGTAAAAACAAATTAGAGGGATATGCCTATCTTCCTAAAGTTAGTGAAAGCTCTTTAGAATTTTCCTATAGAGCGTGCAAATACAAAAAGAAAATAGATAGAGAAAATAAATATCATGAAAATACACTTTTGTATAGCGTGCCAGATGAGATTAAAAACGCCAGTATGAAAAATATATATAAAACAGATAAAAAGAGATATGACACTATATCTAAACTGGCAAAATTCATAAAAGAATATAAAAAAGATAAAAATCAAAAAGGTCTATATATATGTGGTAATTTTGGGAGCGGAAAAACATATTTAGTTGCAGCTACATTTAATGAACTTGCTAAAGATGGAATTAAAAGTGCGATAGTATTTTGGCCGGAGTTTTTGAATGATTTAAAGTCTTCATTTAACTCTCCTTTAAAAACAGAGTTTTCATCTAAATATAATTCAGTTAAGAAAGCACCAATTTTACTAATTGATGACATAGGAGCAGAATCAGTAAGTCAGTGGAGTAGAGATGAAATATTGTGTCCTATACTTCAGTATAGAATGGATAGTAAACTCCCGACATTTTTTACATCTAATTTAGATTTAGATGCCCTTGAAACTCATTTAGCTATAACATCTAAAGGTGATGAAATAGTAAAATCTGGAAGAGTCATTTCTAGAATTAAGCAGTTAACTGACTATCAGGAACTTATTTCTAAAAATTTAAGGAAGTGAAAAGAAATGTTAGAGATTAATACCCAAAGCAGTATAAAAATAGAAGGTATATATTTTGATCCATTTAAAATTAAAGAAGAAAGACACGATGCCAAAGTCATATTTATAACTCACTCTCACTATGATCATTTTGATATTAATAGCATTAAAAAGGTAAAAAATGAAAACACAATTATCATAGTCCCAAATGATGAAGAGATACTATTTAGTTTAAAAAGTGAAAACGTTTTTGTTGTAGAACCTTCAAGAGAATATGAAATAGGTAATATCAAATTTAAGACAGTGCCATCTTACAATATAGAAAAGCCATTTCACAAAAGAGAATATGGATGGATAGGGTATGTAGTAAAACTTGATAAAACATATTACATAATGGGAGATACAGATTTAACTGAAGAATCAAAAAACGTAAAATGTGATCATCTATTTGTTCCAATAGGAGGAACTTATACGATGGACTATAAAGAAGCAGCTAATCTTACAAATATAATTAAACCTAAAATAGTCACTCCCATTCATTATGGTTCTATAATAGGAGATAAAAGTTTATCACTTAAGTTCAAAAAGTTAGTTGACAAATCGATAGAAGTAAAAATCATTTTATAAACACTTGTAAAACATACGTAATATGTGTTAAAATGAGTACATAAGTGATGAAGAGGACAACACTTTTAAGAGAGTATTTAATAGAGAGTTTGGAATTGGTGGAATCCAAATAAATAACCTTAAATAGTTACTACCTTGGAGCTGCGTAATTCGCCGGTAATTAAACCGTTATCTTTAAAATTAAGTAAAACAAAGGATGGTACCGTGCTTATGCACTCCTTACAAATCAGTAAGGAGTTTTTAATTTATTAAGGAGTAGAAAAAATGACGAGAAAAGAGATTAATTCATCACCCATAGTTGGTATGAAGTACTTTTTAGAAGTTTATTATGGGGTAAGTGAAGATATAGTTTCAAAGATTTCACTTCACTCACATAAATCGATAAGTAAAATTGCATCCCTATATGGTCTTAAACTTTCTAAGATGAGTTTTGATAGTGTATCTAGAGAAATGATCGCAAGAGGGGAAGTATTGCTTGTTATTGATCACTTTAACAATCTAGCCCCATACATTAATCCTACTATTGATTTAATAGATGAGTATGAAACGACTATGGATGAGAAATTTGTATCATGTGAGATAAATGAGGAGGAAGAATATGATAAACATAAAGGAAGACAAAAGATTAAACACTTTAAATCATAGCTGTGCGCATTTGCTCGCCCAAGCAGTAATGCATTTATATAAAGATGCAAAGTTATGGGTTGGACCAGTAATAGATGAGGGATTTTACTATGATATAGATTTAAATGGTAAAACTTTGACAGAAGATGATTTAAATAAAATATCTAAAGAGATGAAAAAACTTGCAAAAGACGGAAAGAGAATATATAGAGAAGAGTTAACTAAAAAAGAAGCTCTAGAAAAGTTTAAAGATAATCCTTATAAAGTAGATATTATAGAAAAAATAAGTGATGATGAAATAATTAGCTGCTACAGCCAAGGTGATTTTACAGATTTATGTAGAGGGCCTCATGTAGATTCATTAAAAGAATGTAAAAACTTTAAGTTACTTAAATTTTCAGGTTCATATTATAAAGGAGACTCTAAAAATAAAGTTCTTCAGAGAATATATGGCGTATGTTTTGATTCCAAAGAAGCTTTAGAAAATCATTTAAAAGAGTTAGAAGAAGCTAAAGAAAGAGACCATAGAAAAATAGGAAAAGAACTAGGAATATTTATGATGAATGACCTAGTTGGAAAGGGACTTCCAATATGGCTTCCAGATGGTTATACACTTTGGAGAACGATTCAAAATTACATAACAGATAAAGAGATTACACATGGATATAAACATGTTCATACTCCAGATTTAGGAAACGTCAATTTATATAAAACTTCAGGACACTTTGATCACTATCAAGAAGATATGTTTCCAATTATGGATTTAGATAATGAACAGTACGTTTTAAGACCTATGAACTGTCCTCATCACATGGTAATATTTGGAAATAAACTTCACTCATATAAAGACCTTCCAATTAGAATAGCAGAGATAGCTAATGACTTTAGATATGAAGCAGCAGGAGCAGTTAAAGGAATTGAAAGAGCGAGATGCTTTACTCAAAACGATTCTCATATATTCTGCACAAAAGATCAAATTAAGTCAGAATTTAAAGGTGTATTAAATTTGATAATTGAAGTATATAAAGACTTTAATATAGACATAACTAAAAATAAATTTAGATTATCTTTAAGAGATGAAGAAGATAAAGTTAAATACTTTCAAGACGATGAGATGTGGAATAGCGCTGAGTCAGCCTTAAGGGAAGTATTGGATGAACTTAAAGTAGATTATTTTGAAGCTAAAGGAGAAGCTGCATTTTATGGACCTAAACTAGATATTTTAATTAAACCTGCTGTAGGAAATGAAGTAGCCATTCCAACCATTCAACTTGACTTCCTACTTCCTAGAAAATTTGATTTAAAATACATAAATGATAAAGGTGAAAAGGAAACGCCAATTGTCATTCATAGAGCTATTTTAGGTTCACTTGATAGATTTATAGCATTCCTACTTGAAGAGACTAAAGGAGCTCTTCCACTTTGGCTTTCACCAAATCAGATAAACATAATACCTGTAAATAATGAATACCATTTAGACTACTGTAAAAATATTTTAGAAAAACTAGACGAATTTAGAGTTAAATTAGATAGTAGAGATGAGAAGTTATCTTATAAAATGAGGGAAAGTCAAATAAAAAAAATACCTTATACTCTAGTATTGGGTGATAAGGAAAAAGAAGAGGGACTTGTAAGTTATAGAAAGTACTCTTCAAAAGAAACGGTCAGTTTAAAACTAAAAGATTTTATTAAAATGATAAAAAAAGAGATAGAGGAAAAAAGATGATTGAAAAAGAACTGTTTGATAATTTAGATGATAGACAGCTAGAACTAACTGAACACATAGACATGTTTGATTTAGAGGACTTTTATTTGACTAATGGTCCATCTAGTTCAGCAGTATGTCTAATTACCAAAAACCAAATGATACTTACTGAGACATACGTTAAATCACCTGGAAGAAAAGGTTATTGTACTCACTTTGATACAGCGCGTTTGATATATAAAGCGATATATGATATAGATATAAAAGAAAAAGAATATAGTGAAAATGGAGATACGATAATTTGGCAAAATAGAATTATAAATGATGGAAATATAGTTATGCAACTTTGTACAAAAGACTATATAAATTTTATTTGGCTTCCAGATAATATATCTTCTGATCAAATGGAGATGTTTGAAAACATTGCTAGAAGGATAAATACTATAGTAAACAATAATTCTGAATACTTTAATGAAAATCCTATCAGATTCACAATTTATACAAACGATAAGACTTATGAGATAGAAAACTCATTAGATGAAGTATTAACAGATATAATGAGTAAAAAAAGGAGGTAAATTTATGGATAGAAAATTTACAGAGCAAGAAAAAGTTAGAAGAAGTAAATTAGATATGCTTACTCAAAAGGGAATTAAACCTTTTGGATCTAAGTATGAGATAACTTCAAACTCTAGAGAGATTAAAGAGAACTTTTTAGATAAGACAAAAGAACAATTAGACGATTTAAAATCACCAGTAACGATAGCTGGTAGAATTATGACTAAAAGAAGAAAAGGTAAAGCAGGATTCTTTCACATTCAAGATAAATTTGGTCAAATACAGATATACATATCTATAAATGAAGTTGGAGAAGATGACTATGAACTTTTTAAATCATCTGATATAGGTGATATAGTTGGAATTGAAGGATGGGTATGTAAAACTCTTACGGGTGAACTATCTGTTCATGCAAAAAAATATGTCCATCTAGTTAAAGCATTAAAACCACTTCCAGAAAAGTATCATGGACTAACTGACATCGAAGAGAGATATAGAAGAAGATATGTAGATTTAATAATGAATGAATCTTCTAGAAAAATCTTCTACACAAGATCCAAAATAATTAGAATTATTCAAAATTATTTAGATTCTAAAGGATATACTGAAGTTGAAACTCCTATATTAAATCCGATATTAGGGGGAGCCTCTGCTAAACCTTTCATAACACATCACAACGCATTAGATATGCCTTTTTATCTAAGAATAGCTACAGAACTACCACTTAAAAGATTGCTAGTTGGAGGAATGGATGCAGTATATGAAATTGGTAGACTATTTAGAAATGAAGGAGTAGATAGAAAGCATAATCCCGAATTTACATCTATTGAACTATATAAAGCCTACACTGACATGTATGGAATGATGGATTTATGTGAGGAGTTATTCTCAAAAGTATGCATGGAGATAAACGGTACATATGATATATCTTATTTAGGTAATGATGTAAGTTTAAAACCAGGATTTAAAAGGATTCACATGGTAGATGCCATTTTAGAAGAAACTAAAGTTAACTTTTGGAAAGAGATGAGTTTAGAAAAAGCAAAAGATTTAGCTCTTGAGTATGGAGTTGAAATTGAACCACATTTTACATTTGGACATATCGTAAATGCATTTTTTGAAAAGTTCGTAGAATTAACTTTAATTGAACCTACCTTTGTATATGGTCATCCTATAGAGATAAGCCCACTAGCTGCTAAAAGTACTGATGAGAGATATACTCAGAGATTTGAACTTTTTATATGTGGCATGGAATTTGGTAATGCTTTTACGGAGTTAAATGATCCAATAGATCAATATGAGAGATTTGAAAATCAATTAAAAGAAAAAGAACTTGGAAATGAAGAGGCCAATGAGATGGATTTAGATTTCGTCGAAGCTTTGGAGTATGGTATGCCACCAGCTGGAGGAATGGGAATTGGTATCGATAGAATGGTCATGCTTATGACTGGAGCAGAGTCTATAAGAGATGTTATACTATTTCCTCATATGAAAAATAAAAAACAATTCTAATATTTTTCTTCAATATAATTGTTAAAGGTGAAGTACATGAAAGAAAAAATAATTAGTATAATTGATAAGATGGAAGGATCGTTACTAGGAATAGGTATTGATGATAGTAATATGCTTGACAAGATAGAAGAAAATGAAAAAATAGATCTTTGTTATATACTTAGTAATGGAAATAAAACTGATAAAAAATTTAAACTTTTCAAAAAAGGGAAAAATAAAACAGTTAATATTAGAAAATTAAAAAAACATTTTAAGAAGAAATCTATAGATAACATAGTATGCGATTATGAAGTTATAAAAAAACATATTAGATCTTTTCAATCAGGAAGTGTATACGTAAATAGAGGCAAACTGTATATATATGGTAATATTAAAGATTTAAAAAACTTAGAAAAGAGATATAAAAGATATACAGATGAAGTTATCTTAGAGAAAAATACCAGATCATTTTTACTAATAGTAGATAATTCAAAAACAAAAAACAACATAGTTAAGGATAATATCTATAGAATTAGCGATTTATTTAATGATGTTTTGGATTTTTTAACGGAACTTCTTGCAAACTAAAAAAACACTTGACTGTTACGTGTATAAATGATAATATACATGTAGACACAGAGAGGTGTTTTTATTTTGGATTGTTTCATATTATTAAAAGTAGGTGAAAGTTTATGAAGAAAGATTCAAAGAAAAAAGAAGGATTTTTCAAAGGGGTTAAAAATGAAATAAAGCAGGTAAGGTGGCCAAGTAAAAAAGAGATGGGTAAATATTCTCTTGCAGTATTACTATGCATTATTATACTATCTGTATTCTTTACCACATCAGATGTAATTATATCAGCCGTTAAATCCTTTTTAGGAGGACTTTAGTATGGAAAAACAGTGGTATGTCGTCAATACTTATTCAGGTCACGAGAATAAGGTTAAAGAAAAACTTGAGATGCGTGCAAGTTCAATGGATATGGAAGATTACATCTTAAGAGTTGTCGTACCAGAAACTAAAGAGATAGACGCAAAAGGAAAAGAGAAAGTAACAAAACTATTTCCGGGATACATTTTAGTTGAAATGGTCATGACTGATGAGGCGTGGTTTATAGTTAGAAATACACCTGGAGTAACCGGATTTATAGGATCATCAGGTAAAGGAGCAAAACCTTTTCCATTAACTCCAATGGAAGTAGATAAGATATTAAGTTCTATGGGTATGAGTAGATTAGATGCAAGTAGTGAACTTAAAGAAGGAGAAAGCGTCAAAGTTATATCTGGACCATTTGAAGGAATGATGGGAACTATTAAATCAGTAGATATAGACAATGCTAAATTAGAAGTATCTATAGATTTGTTTGGTCAGGAAACTACAGTAGAACTAAATTTTTCAGAAATAACAAAGGATTAGTTTACAAAATAGTAAAAAAATGTTATTATTAAATCGCTATATTTTTTAGATATAGATTTAGTGGGAGATTTGAATGTTAATAAGCGGATCATTTGAACCACTCACGAAAAATTATTATAGGAGGTGTTTTTCGTGGCAAATGTAGTAAATAAAATAAAGATACAAATACCTGCTGGAAAAGCAACACCAGCTCCACCAGTCGGTACAGCTTTAGGACCTGCGGGAATTAATTTAGGAGATTTCTGCAGCAAATTCAATGATGCAACTAGAGATAAAATGGGTGATATACTTCCAGTTGAAATTTCAATCTATGAAGATAGAAGTTTTGACTTCGTAGTTAAAACTCCACCAGCAGCCTTTTTAATTAAAAGAGCATTAAAATTAAAAAAAGGTTCTAGTACTGGTAGAAAAGATACAGTTGGTACCTTAACCAAGGATCAACTTAGAGAAATTGCCGAGATTAAATTACCTGATTTAAACTGTTATGATGTAGAGTCAGCTATGAAAATAGTTGAAGGAACAGCTTTAAATATGGGTGTAGAAGTAGAAAAATAATTACCAAAAATAAGTTGGGAGGAAAAAATCCGCAAAAACCACAAAGGAGGTAAATTAAATGAAAAAAGGTAAAAAATATGTATCAGCAGCTGAAAAGATAGATAGGCATAATGCATATTCTAAAGAAGAAGCTATTAAACTTGTTAAAGAGACTTCATACGCATCTTTTGATGCTTCAGTAGAACTATCAATGAGATTAAATTTAGATACTAAAAAAGCTGATCAACAGTTAAGAGGAGCGATAGTACTACCTAAAGGAACTGGTAAAACTAAAAAGGTTTTAGTAATTGCTAAAGGAGAAGGCGCTAAAGCAGCCAAAGAAGCCGGTGCAGATTATGTCGGAGATATTGATATGATTGAAAAAATTCAAAAGGAAAACTGGTTTGATTTCGATACTTTAATCGCAACTCCAGACATGATGCCAAGCCTTGGTAAAATAGGTAGAATTTTAGGACCTAAAGGTCTTATGCCAAACCCTAAAACTGGAACAGTTACAACAGATACTAAAAAAGCAGTAGAAGAAGTTAAAAAAGGAAGAGTAGAGTATAGAACAGATTCATATGGAAACGTTCACGCTCTAATTGGAAAAGTTTCATTTTCTGATGAAGACTTACTTGAAAACCTAAATACTTTTGTCTCTTTGATCGTTAAATCTAAACCTTCAGTTGTCAAAGGAACTTATGTTAAAAACATATCACTTTCATCAACTCAAGGACCTGGAATAAAAGTAGATATAAACAGTTTTGACTTTTAATAGTTAAAATGATATAATTAATTTGTTTTAGAAATTATGCCGTAGACAGTAGGTGCAAATGCTTAATTTCCTACCGAGGAATAAAAACCTTAAATAGCTCTACGCATAATGCATAGAGTTTTTATTGTTAAGGAGGTGTTTTTAATGGCAAATCAGAAGATATTAGATCAAAAGCAAAAAGTGATTGACGAGATAGCAGAAAAGACAAAAAATTCATCTTCAGTAGTATTATTTGAATATCAAGGACTTACTACAGAGGATACAAATAATTTGAGAAGAATGTTAAAAGAAAGTGGTTCAGAGTTTAAAATCTATAAAAACACTCTAACTAAAAGAGCATTTGACTCTTTAAATATAGATATGGATGATGAGTTAACAGGACCTAAAGCAATCGCATTTTCAGATGATTCAATCGCTCCAATTAAAGTTTTATATGACTTCAGTAAAAAGAATAAAGCTTTAGTCGTTAAAAAGGGATTGATTGATGGTGAAATTACTGAAGAAGATAAACTTAGAGAGCTTTCTAAAATACCATCTAGAGAAGGACTACTTACAATGCTTGCAGGTGGCCTAATAGGTACTGTTAGAAACTTATCAATAGCTCTTGATTTAAGAGCAAATCAATTAGAAGAAAAATAGAGAGAAAGGAATGATAAATATGGCAAAACTTACAAAAGAGGAATTTATTAAAAGTTTAAATGAAATGTCACTACTTGAAATTAAAGAGTTAGTTGACGCAATGAAGGAGGAATACGGAGTTGATCCTAGTGCAGTTGCAGCCGCACCAGTTGCCGCAGCTACTGAAGAAGCTGAAGGACCATCTACAGTTACAGTTACATTAACTGCTGCTGGGCCAAACAAACTTCCAGTAATTAAGTTAATTAAAGAAGCTACTGGACTTGGACTTAAAGAAGCTAAGGCAATAGCTGATAACGGAGGAGCAGTTAAAGAAAATATTCCTTCAAGTGAAGCTGAAGAATTAAAAGCAAAATTCGAAGAAGCTGGCGCTACAGTAGAAGTAAAATAATTACAAGCTTTAAAGAGCCTGCACTATTAAATAATAGTGTGGGCTTTAGCCGTTTATTAAAGAGGGTGAAATTGTGAATCACTATTTTACAAATGATTATAGTAAAACCGATGAAAAAATGATTAAAGTTATCATTAATGATGAACATTTTAAATTCATAACTGATAGAAATACCTTTTCAAAAAGTGGTTTAGATTTTGGAACCAGATCATTACTTGAAAATTTAGATTTAAAAAGTATAAAAGGTGACATTCTAGATTTAGGTTGTGGCTGGGGACCGATTGGAATATATATAAAAAAGTTAACTGAATCAAATGTATTTATGTCTGACGTAAACATAAAAGCGCTTAATCTATCTAAAAAAAATGCACAGATAAATAAAGTAGACGTCAATGTAATAGAAAGTAATTCTTTTGAAAATATTAACAATAAATTTGACTATATAATTACTAATCCACCTATTAGAATTGGTAAAGATAAACTTTATGAAATACTTAACAGTTCACTTAACCATTTAAAAGAAAATGGGAAATTATATTTTGTAATTAACAAAAATCAAGGTGCGAAAAGTACTATAAAAGATTTTAGTAAAAACTATAAAGTTGAAGTAATTAAAAAAAATAAAGGTTTTTTCATTATTTGTATTCAAAATCGTTGACAATTAGAAGAAAAATCTTTATAATTATAAATTGGCGACATGTACCCTTGTAGAGGTACAAAATTGTTTAAAAATCTATTGTTTAGGGGTGAAATCTTGGCTTATAAAATTAAAAAAGTAAACAAATATCGTGAGAGAAGAAACTATGCAAAAACTGAAAATGCAATTGAACTTACAAACTTACTAGAAATCCAAAAAAAATCTTATAGTTGGTTTATCGAAAATGGAATTAAAGAAGTATTTGATGACATATTTCCAGTAGAGAGTTTTACTGGTAATTTGTCATTGGAATTCGGAGATTATTCTTTTGATGAACCTAGGTATAATATCAAACAGTGTAAAGAGAGGTATTCTACTTATTCTGCGCCACTTAAAGTAGATGCTAGACTTTTTAACGTTGAATCTGGAGAGGTGAAAGAGCAGGAGATCTATTTAGGTGATATGCCTATAATGACCGAAAGCGGAGCCTTTATAATTAATGGTGCTGAAAGAGTTGTCGTATCTCAGCTCGTTAGAAGTCCCTCAGTTTATTTCGGAAAAGAGATAGATAAGAAAAATGGAAGAATTATATCTACTTGTCAAATAATTCCAACTAGAGGAACTTGGCTTGAACTTGAAACTGATGCCAGAGATATCGTATACGTTAGAATTGATAGAACTAGAAAAGTTCCAATCACAACTTTACTTAGAGCCGTTGGTCTATCTAGTGATAGTGATATAAACGATCTATTCGGAGAAAACGATTATGTCATTAAAACTATTGAAAAAGATACAAATAAAAATACAGATGAGGCTTTAATAGATATTCATTCTAAATTAAGACCTGGTGAACCTTCTACTTTAGAAAGTGCGAAAAACCAATTGATTACTAGATTTTTCGATGCATTTAGATATGATTTAGCTAAAGTTGGAAGATATAAATTCAATAAAAAATTAAATGTTTTAGATCGTCTTTTAGGATGCACACTTGCTGAAACTATCAAAGATGGAAATAAAGTAATCGCAAAAGAAGGTACTTTAGTAGATAAAGAAGTTTTAGAAAGTTTAAAACCTATTTTTGAAAAAGGTTATGGCATGGTAGATGCTCTAGTAAATCCAGACTTAGACAACTATGGAAGCGTTCAAATAGTTAAAGTTTACTCTAAAGTAAATCCTGAAAAAATAGTTAAAATAATTGGTAATGATCAAAGTATAGATGTAAAAAGACTTACGACATCTGATATATATGCATCGGTATCATACTATTTAAATCTGCAAGATGGAATTGGATCATACGATGAGATAGATCACTTATCAAACAGACGTGTAAGACAAGTTGGAGAACTATTACAAAATCAATTTAGAATTGGTATAAGCAGAATTGAGAGAATGATTAGAGATAGAATGAGTACTCAGGATATATCTGAGGTAACTCCTAAGAGTCTAATTAATATTAGACCACTAACTGCTTCTATTAAAGAGTTCTTCGGTTCGTCACAACTATCTCAGTTCATGGATCAGATTAATCCAGTTGCTGAACTAACACATAAGAGAAGACTTTCATCATTAGGACCAGGTGGATTATCTAAAGATAGAGCCGGAATGGACGTCCGTGATGTAAACCCATCTCATTATGGAAGACTTTGTCCTGTAGAATCACCAGAAGGACCTAACATCGGACTTATTACTTCACTTGCATCTTATGCGAGAGTAAATGAATATGGATTTATAATGACTCCATATAGAAAAGTAGAAAACGGTAAATTAACAGATGAGATAAAATACATGACTGCTGATGAGGAATTAGAATACTATATTGCCCCTGCAACATCAGCTGATGGTAAAAAGATAATAGAAGAAAATGTAGCTGTCAGATATAAAAGTGATAACTTAATTATTCCAAGTGAAAAAGTAGAATATATAGATGTATCACCTCAGCAAATAATATCTATAACTACTAGTGGAATACCTTTCTTGGAACACGACGATGGTAAAAGAGCCTTAATGGGTGCGAACATGCAAAGACAGGCAATCCCACTTTTAGAAGCTGAAGCCCCTTTAATCGGAACTGGAGTTGAAGCAATTGCTGCAAGAGATTCAGGAGTAGTTATTACTTCTAAAGCAGACGGTGTCGTTAAATATGTGGATGCGAGAAAGATTATAATTAAAAATGCTAAAGGAACTGATACATATTACATGGATGGTTTTGAGAGAAGTAACATGGGTACATGTTATCACCAAAGACCTATTGTAAGAAAAGGCGACAAAGTTAAAGTAGGAGAAGTTATAGCCGATGGACCATCTACAGATAAAGGTGAGATGGCACTAGGTAAAAACTTAACTATAGCGTTTGTAAACTATGATGGTTACAACTACGAAGATGCAGTTATTTTAAATGAAAGATTAGTTAAAGATGATGTATTTACATCAATTCACATTAAAGATTATGAAATAGATTGTAGAGATACTAAACTTGGACCAGAGGAATTTACGAGAGATATTCCAAACGTATCTGAAGAAGCTAGAAAGAACTTAGATGAAAACGGTATTATCAGAATCGGTACCGAAGTTAAAGATGATGACATATTAGTTGGTAAAGTTACCCCTAAAGGAATGGCAGAACTTACAAGTGAAGAAAAACTACTTCACGCTATATTTGGAGAAAAAACTAGAGAAGTTAGAGATACATCACTTAGAGTTCAGCACGGTGGTGGAGGTATTGTTCACGATGTTCAGATATTATCTAAAGAAGATAATGAAGAACTACCTGCTGGAGTATCTAAAAAGATTAGAGTTTATATCGCTCAAAAGAGAAAAATTGGTGTCGGTGATAAAATATCAGGTAGACACGGAAACAAAGGTGTAGTATCACTAGTACTTCCAGAGGAAGATATGCCTTACACTAAAGAAGGTAAGACAGTAGATATATTACTTAACCCACTTGGAGTTCCTTCTCGTATGAATTTAGGTCAGATTTTAGAACTTCACTTAGGTATGGCAGCTAAAAACTTAAATATCCATGTAGCAACCCCAGTATTTGATGGAGCTACCCGTGAAGAGATTATAGATGCTTTAGGTGAAGCTGGACTAGATAAAGATGGCAAGATGGAACTGTACGATGGAAGAACTGGAGAAAAATTTGATAACAGAATTTCTGTCGGAGTTATGTACATGATCAAATTAGACCACATGGTTGATGATAAACTTCACGCAAGATCAACTGGACCATATTCACTTGTCACTCAGCAGCCACTTGGTGGTAAAGCTCAGTTTGGTGGTCAGAGATTTGGTGAGATGGAAGTTTGGGCACTATATGCTTATGGTGCGGCTAACATCTTACAGGAAATGATGACTGTTAAATCAGACGATGTAATTGGAAGAGTTAAAGTATATGAGTCACTAGTTAAAGGTGAAGAGTTACCTAAATCAGGAGTTCCTGAGAGTTTCAGAGTTGTAATTAAAGAGTTCCAGGCGTTAGGACTTGATATAACTGTACTTAATGAAGAAGGAAGATTTGTCGAGTTAAAAGAATTAGAAGAAGCAGAAAAAGAATCTTTCGTACCTGATACCGATTTAGAATCTGAAATCTTAAAAGAAAAAGAAGCTAATCAAAAGTTAAAAGAAAGTGCGAATGATTCTAAAGAACTTACTGAAGAGTTAGATGACTTAAAAGAAGAGATAAATTTAGATGAACCTTTAGAAGGTGAAGATGATTCTTTAGAAACTGAAGTTGAATCTAAAGAGGAAGGGGAGGATAAATAATGGATGCAAATAGCTTTGAAGGCTTAAGAATAGCCATTGCCTCACCAGAAAAGATACGTGCATGGTCTTATGGAGAAGTTAAAAAAGCCGAGACTATGAATTATAGAACATTAAAACCCGAAAGAGATGGACTATTTTGTGAAAAGATATTCGGACCTACTAAGGATTTTGAATGTTCATGTGGTAAGTATAAAAGACTTAGATATAAAAATATAATTTGTGACAGATGTGGAGTTGAAGTTACTAAGGCAAAAGTACGTAGAGAGCGTATGGGTCATATAGAACTTGCAACCCCTGTGTCTCACATATGGTTTTTCAAAGGTGTACCTTCTAGAATGGGGTTAGTTTTAGATATGTCACCTAGAGAACTAGAAGAAGTATTATATTTCGTCTCATATGTAGTTTTAGATCCAGGAAGTACACCACTTGAGAAAAAACAGACTATAAGTGATAAAGATTATAGAACTTACTATGAAAAATATGGTGATACTTTTAGAGTAGGAATGGGTGCGGAAGCTATAGAGGAACTACTTAAAGAAGTAGATCTTCAAAAAGAAGTAGATGATATTAAGGAAGAGATTTCTAAGATTAAAGATTCATCAAGTCAAAAGAGAGTAAGACTAATTAAAAGGTTAGATGTCTTAGATGCATTTTTAGAGTCAGGTAACAGACCAGAGTGGATGATTTTAACTGCTCTTCCTGTAATACCACCAGAGCTTAGACCGATGATTCAATTAGATGGTGGAAGATTTGCTACTTCAGATTTAAATGACTTATATAGAAGAGTTATAAATAGAAATAATAGACTTAAAAAGTTAATTGAACTTCAAGCTCCTTCTATAATAATTCAAAATGAGAAGAGAATGCTTCAAGAAGCAGTTGACGCTCTATTCGATAATGGAAGACGTGGTAAAAATATAACTGGTCCAGGTAATAGACCACTTAAATCACTATCTTCAATGCTTAAAGGAAAACAAGGAAGATTTAGACAGAATTTATTAGGTAAACGTGTCGATTATTCAGCTCGTTCAGTTATCGTTGTTGGACCATCACTTAAAATGTACGAGTGTGGTATTCCAAAAGAAATGGCTCTAGAACTGTTTAAACCACATGTCATTAACGGTCTTGTAACTAAAGAAATTGCAAGTAATATTAAAGCTGCAAAGAGAATGATAGAAAATCAAGATGAGAGAGTTTGGGATATCGTAGAAGAGAAGATTAAGGAGCACCCAGTTCTTCTTAATAGAGCTCCTACATTGCACAGACTTTCAATTCAAGCATTTGAACCTAAACTAATTGATGGTAAAGCAATTAGACTTCACCCACTCGTGTGTGCAGGATTCAATGCGGACTTCGATGGAGATCAGATGGCAGTACACGTTCCTATATCAGATGCTGCTCAAGCTGAAGCGAGACTACTTATGCTTTCAGCCAACAATATATTATCTCCAAAAGATGGTTCTCCAATAGCTACTCCTGGACAAGATATGGTTTTAGGTAATTACTATCTAACTATGGAAAAAGAAGCAGAAGAAGGAGAAGGACGCATATTTAAAGATTCAAACGATGTAATTATGGCTTATGAGAGAAGAGAGATTACACTACATACGAGAATAGCTCTTCCAGTAAAATCATTTAGACATAAAATATTCCCTGATAAATACATGGATAAATACTTAGTTACAACTCCTGGTAAAATAATATTTAATGAGATATTCCCAGACACATTCCAGTATATCAATGATGGAAGTTCTGATAACGCTCTTAAGACAACTCCTTCTAAATATTTTATCGAAAGAGGTAAAAATATACCAGAAGAGATAAAGAAAATGCCTTTAGTTAAAGCATTTAATAAAGGAGCAATTGTAAGGTTAATCGCACAGATATATAAGAGATATCAGACAACTGAAACATCTATTATGCTTGATGCGATTAAGGATTTAGGATTTAAATATTCAACTTTATCTGGAATAAGTATATCTATAGATGAATTTAAAGAATCTGAAATTAAAAAAGAAGTAATTGAAAAAGCTAGAGAAAAAGTTGAAAAGATCACTAAACAGTTTAGAAGAGGTTTAATTACCGATCAAGAGAGATATGAGAATGTAATTGAAACTTGGTTTGATGCTAAAAATAAAATATATGATGATTTAGACAAAGCATTAAAATCTAATCCTTATTCTCCAATTACGATGATGATAGAATCAAAAGCTAGAGGATCAATAGATCAATATGGACAGATGGCTGGAATGCGTGGTATCATGCTTAAACCGAATGGTGACTATGTAGAAATACCTATATTATCTTCATTTGGTGAAGGAATGACCGTATCAGAGTTCTTTACATCTACTCATGGTACTCGTAAAGGTGCGGTTGATACAGCCCTTAAAACAGCTGATGCTGGTTATCTAACAAGAAGACTAGTAGACGTTGTACAAGATGTCATAGTTAAAGAAGATGATTGTGGATCTGATAGTGGAGTCTTAGCTGAAGCATTCTACAATTCGGATGGTACATTAATCGAATCATTAGAAGAGAGAATAATAGGAAGATATACTAGTAAGAAAGTATATAAACCGGATAGTAAAGATGTACTTGTGGATAAAGATGTATATATAACTGAATCTATCGCTGAGAAAATAGTTAAAGCCGGAATTACTAAAGTACCAATTAGATCAGTTCTCACATGTAAAACAGATCACGGTGTTTGTAGAAAGTGTTATGGAAGAAACTTAGCTACTGGATTTGATGTTGAAATAGGTGAGGCTGTCGGAATTATGGCTGCTCAGTCAATTGGAGAGCCAGGAACTCAGCTTACCATGAGAAACTTCAACACAGGTGGAGTTGCCGGTGGAGACGATATCACTCAAGGTCTTCCACGTGTTACTGAAATATTTGAAGCTAGAAACCCTAAAGGAAAAGCTACCATTTCTGAAATTAACGGTGTTGTAACTGAGATTAAAGAAGATGGCGGAACATATAAGATATTTGTTAAAAATGATGTCGAGACTGTCGAACATACATCTAACTATGGATCTAAACTTGCAGTAGAAAAAGGTGAAGAAGTTAAAGCTGGTCAGAGACTTACACATGGAGCAATCAACCCTAAAGAACTACTTGTTGTAACAGACCCTATAACTGTTCAGCAGTATATACTATTTGAAATTCAAAAAGTTTATAGATCTCAAGGTGTTGATATATCTGATAAACACGTGGAGATTATGGCTAGAAGAATGATTTCTAAGATTAAAATAATAGATTCAGGTGATTCTCTATTCTTACCTGGTACGATGGTGAATATAATTGACTTTACTAAAGAGAATAAGAATTTAATACTTAATGGTAAAAAACCATCAACTGGTAAACCAGTACTATTAGGTATTACAAAAGCATCATTAGAAACTGATTCATTCTTATCAGCTGCATCATTCCAAGAGACTACGAGAATATTAACTGATGCTGCTGTACATGGTAGAGTAGATCATTTAAATGGTTTAAAAGAAAACGTAATTATAGGTAAGTTAATACCTGCTGGAACTGGTGCGAAGAAATATAAAGAAGCACAGTACAGTTTAGAAAACGAGATATTAACTGAAGAGCCTTTAGAGGCATTAGAACAAGAACTTATGGATTAGTTCTTGTTTTAATTAATTGACAAAAATAAATATATATAGTAATATATCAAACTTGAATAGGAGGTATTTATGGCAAAAATAGAAAAAAGTTTTGAAGCATTATCACATGTTAAAAATGGCGGAAGTTTAAAAGATATATTTAAAAACGTTATAACACATCAAATGTGCGAAATAGCAGTTTCATTAAATGGTATGGAGATTAAAAATGTTCCTGTAAAACTTAGAACTAGAGATTTGTTTTTAACTGCAATTAGAAATAACGGAATGGCTTTTGGTTTATTTTCAAATCATCTTATAGTAGACAGTAATGAAAGAAAATGCTATAGTCAAGATGAAGAAATTGTTAGTGAGGCATTTTCATCAAACAAAGAATCACTAAAATTTGCAGATGAAAAAATTCAAAAGAAATATGTTAAAGAAGATATTAATAATTTAAAATATACTGCAGATTTTGTTGCATTAGATATAGTTAAACATAATGTAGAAGTGTTAAGATATGCAAATGAGAAATTTGTGCTTATGATGGTTAAGAGTAGTGGACTATTACTTAAGTTTGTAGGTGATTATGCTGAAAAAAAGGATATAGTTTCATTTGGAGTTAGAAATAATGGAATGGCTTTACAATATGCTAATAGTTTTAAAAATGATCCAGAGATAGTTGAACTTGCCTATGAATCAGACAATAGGTCATTAAAATATGCATCAGATAGTATTCAATTAAAATATATTAAGAATAACTGTTTTAATTTGCAGTATGCATCTGACAAAATAAAAGATGATAAAGATGCTACTTTATTAGCCGTTTCAATTGATGGTAGAACACTTAAATATGCATCAAATAGATTACAGAATGATTATGAAGTTGTTATGACTGCTGTATCAAATAGAGGAGTTGCTTTAGCATCTGCCAGTAGGAAACTTTCTAATGAAAAAGATATCGTTATGAAGGCAGTTGAGCAAAACGGTTATTCTTTAGCATTTGCCAGTGATGATTTATGCAATGATAGAGATGTAGTATTAACAGCTGTAGCAAATGGCTTTGATTCTATAGAATTTGCAGGAAAAGATTTAAGAAAAGATAGAGATATTTTTAGTGCAAGAAATATTGCAAGAAGATAATATTTATAAAGAATTATAATATTTTAGGAGGAGAATTGATATGGATAATAATGAAATTTTAAATAATGAAGAAATTGAAGTTAGAAGAAGTTTAGATGGTGAAATATATTTTGCTAATCCAACAGCAGAATATGATTACTTTATGAAACGTATGGATGCTATATCTAAATATAGTAATGAATTTTTTAGAGAAATTGCAATCCTAAAGTTAGCAAATAGATATATGAAAGCTTTAGCTATGCTTAGAGAAGAAAATTCTTTTGACTCTGAGACGTTAGCAGACGTTTATTATGATATTTTAAATCGTCTTGGAATTGAGCAATATTGTATTGAGGGAGAAATAGATAATTATATTAAAACTCATGATATTGATTTTACTAAAAAGAGTAATATGGTTGTATCTTCTAGAAGAAGATAGGAGTTTTAAGATAAAGTAGCTAAATTGGAAGCATATTTTTATGCTTTTTTACTTTACTAAATTAAACCTTTGCAAATCATAATTTAAACATAGAGAAGTATTTAATATCAAAGAGATATAAAAAAATAATATTAAAAAATGTGTTATAATATACAAAAAAAAGAAAGGAAATCAGTATGAATGTCATATTCTTAGACTTTGATGGTGTTTTAGATACTATTCACTATAAATCATATGAAGACGTTGAAAAAAGAGTAAAAATTCTATCAGATATATGTAAGAAATACGACTGTAAAGTTGTTATCGAAGCTGCTGCTAAAGATGCGATAGACGAAGATACTATGCAAATATATGGTAAATGGGTAAACTACATTTTTAGTTTGTTTAAAAAATATGAAATTGAATGCATTGGAAGAACCCCAAACGTCAGAAAAAAATATACAGACACTTCGTATATGGATATGTGGAAGGAGGATGAAATAAGACTTTATTTGTATAGACATCCTGAAATAAAACACTACTGCATAATCGATGATGATGATCTTCAGCCCTATAATTCTGATCTCAATAAAGTAAGAGATCACTTAGTACAAACAGTTTATTATTCAGATAATCCAAAAGAAGAAGGTTTAAAAGAATCGCATAGTGAAAAAATAGGTGAAGTATTAAAAAAAGAAAACAAAATAAGAAAGTTAGTTTTAAAAAGAAAAAGATTATAATTATTATTTTATACAATATTTAGGAAGAAGTGAAATATCTTCCTTTTAATATGATATAATGATAATTGGAGAGTGATTTTATAAAAAGAGAAAAGACTGTAATAAAGACAAGTATTATAAGTATTGGGGCGAATATCGTACTAGCAGCCTTTAAAGCATTTGTTGGACTTGTTTCAAATTCAATAGCTATCGTGTCAGATGCTGTTAATAACTTAAGTGATGCCCTATCTGGTATTATTACTATAGTAGGTACAAAACTCGCAGGAAGATCTCCAGATAGAAATCATCCATATGGATATGGAAGAATTGAGTATATGACATCTTTTATTGTATCAGGTATCGTATTATATGCGGGTATTACTGCTTTAATAGAATCAGTTAAAAAGATTATAAAACCTGAAGTAGCAGATTATAGTTTAGTTACTTTAGTTATATTAACATCCGGAATAATTGTCAAATTTATCCTTGGAGCATATGTTAAGAAAAAGGGAAGAGAAGTTAATTCTGATTCTTTAATTGCAAGTGGCTCAGATGCTTTTAATGATGCTTTGCTATCAATTTCAGTATTAGTTTGTGCGGTAATATACATAACCATTCATGTAAGTTTGGAAGCCTATGTAGGTACGTTTTTATCACTATTTATAATTAAATCAGGTCTTGAGTTAATAAAAGAATCTGTAGATAATATTTTAGAAACTAGAATTGAAAGTGAACTATCAAGTAAAATTGTAAAGGAAGTTATTAAAGAAAAGGAAGTTGAGGGAGCATTTGATTTAATATTAAACAATTATGGACCAGATAAATACTTAGGATCGGTTCACATTGAACTAAAAGATAATCTCTCAGTTGCTGATGTAGATAGAATATCCAGAAGTATTACAAATAATGTGATGGAAAAATACGGTGTTATTTTGCACACGATAGGAGTCTATTCGATAAATACGAAAGACAAAAAGATAATGAATATTCAAAAAGACATAACTAAAATAGTGTTTTCTCATAAAGGGATTTTACAGATGCATGGATTTTATTTAGATGAGAAAAATAAGACAATCAGTTTTGATATTATAATAGATTTTAAGATAAAAAATAGAGAAGAATTATATAGAGAAATATATGATGAAGTTAAAAATAAATATAGTATATATAAAATAAATATAACTTTAGATATAGATGTGAGTGATTAAAAAGGTGATGTTATTTGGATTTAAAAAGAGAAATAGAAAGATTACTGAGTTTAGAAAAATTTAATAATTTAAATAAAGAACAAAAATCTATGGTTGCTGAAGCAATATATGCTAATAGTTTAATTTTATCAGAAAGACAAAGAGAAAAATATTTTAGAATAATTGAAGAAAGACTAAATTCCATAGAATGTTTAGATGATGATAATTATTATGAAAATGGTATTTGTTATGGTGGAATAGTAAAGACTGATGTTGCAAGAGAAACGATTGATGAAGATGGTTTAGTCTTTCCTTTTATCTATGATTTAAAATATAAGATAATTCAAAGTCCTTTTGGAAGACTTACCAAATCAATTCTCCATGAATTTGGACATTTAACTTGCAAAAAAGAAAATGTTAATTTAAATGCTGAGAAAGTAAGAAGCAGAGATGATGTTTTGCACATTGATAAAGGTGGACTTGTAATAACTGAAGGATTTGTAAGTGAGTATGGACAGGCTCTTACAGAAACGATGGACGAATTTACTACATTTTTATCATACAAAGCTTATTTAAAAGATATTGATATAAATATTAATGATCGTTTAAGAAAATTTGCAGCAAATCACGGTTTAGAACTTGAAAATCATTCAAAATCCGATGGAATTTTATATGATAATTTATATAGCAGTTACCCTGAAGAAGAACTGTCGTATGATAATGATTATATGACTAGCATGTTCAACCTAATTTATAACAGATATAGTCCACTAACTAAACTTATTATGCATTCGTTTCAAAATCCAATGTTTAATGAAAATGATTTAAAAGAATCATATAAAAATGGTGGTGGATTAGAAGCAAGTGTTGATGGAACACCTATTAACGATTTCTTTTACGCATATTATGAGTCATCATTTCATACTGAAGATATATTTAATAAAATGATGGGTAATGATGCCTGGAAAGTTTTCTGTAAGGAATTTGATAGTAAAATGCACTTTACAGATATAGATTATGATTTCATAGAGGGAAGTATAGATTATTTTAGACAATTTTATGAAAAAAGGATTGAGAACTATTTGAATAGGGGATTGATAACAGAAATAGAGGCGAAAGAGAGACTTTCGGAATATAACGATACATATGAATTATGTAATAATCACTACTTTGCAAATTCAAAAAAGAAATAGTCTAGTTAATTAAAAATGTAATAGCACGGATTTAATCTGTGCTTTTTTTATATAATTAGAGTTCTTTTCCAAATAATAGAATAAAATAATTGTTTTGATGCATATATATAAAGAGGATACCATAGATTTATTAATATATTACAATACTAAAAATAATTCAAAAAGATCTTAAATTATAATTTTGAATTAAAAAGCTTTGAAAAATGAGGAGGCCTTAGAATGAAAAAAGGTATTTTATTAAAATTAATAGTTTTGTTTACTTTTTTTATTCCATCTTTTGCCTTAGCTATGGATTTAAATGAAGCTGAGCAAATGGATGTATTAAATAACACTGAACAAATTCAAAATGAAAATATTGAGAACAATGTGACACAAGAAGATGTAATTCATGAGGCAAGTAATGAACAGAATGATGAAGGAAATATAGTAAGTTTGGATAATGATGAACATAGAGTTGAAATGATTATAAGAAAAGTAGATGAGAATGGAAATAGTTTAGAAGGTGCAGTACTTCAAATAATAGATTCTAATGGCATTGTAGTTGATGAATGGGTATCTGATGGTACTTTTCATACTATTATGCTTAAAGAAGGTGATTATGTACTTCATGAAAAGCAGGCTCCAAATAACTATATTATAGCTGAGGATAAACCATTTACCGTTAAAGTAGGAATAAGTGAGCTTGATGCTGGTGTTGACTTTTCTGATTTACCTTGTAACCATTACGGTGGAACGCCTTTATACTATGTAGAGATTAATGGAGTAAGAAGTGAAGTGTATTGTATAAACCAAGATTTAGAAACTCCTGATGATAATTCAAAATACGATGGTGTAATAATAAAGCCAGATAATATTAAAGATTTTACTCAGCAGTCAGTATATGTAGATGCTCATCAAAACAAGAGTTTAACAGATATTTCTGATCAGTCACTCAGCTTACAACAGTTGTATGACAAAGTTTTAGACATTATTTATCATAGACAAAAGGCTTCAGAGATTTTTAGCGATTTAAGAGAAGCAGAAATTAGATATGTAACTGAGTCTGCACTTAAAAATTATGTAAATGCTGGTCTAACAAGAGTACAAAGAGTATCTATAAATAGTGCACCTGAAAACTATCAGAGTATGGATTATTATATTACTGATGATGGTAAATATATATGGTATTTGTATCCTTGGTATAGAAGTTTTATATATGATCCAAATGCACCAATAGGAAAAGATATATTTAAAACTGTTATAGGTAGCGGTGATGCTTTTGGCAATTTAGCTAGACATTGGAATTCAGGTCATAATGCTAAAAGAAGTGAAGAGGTAAGAAAACAAATTGCAAGATATTATGAATTATATCAGTATTTAATCAGTGATAGTGATTATCATCCATCTGATATGCATTTATATGTTTATGCATCAAATGATAAGTCATTAGACATGTCAGATTTAAATTTTGATGGGGGTGCCTATCAAAACCTATTAGGTGTAGTTTGGTATAATCCCCATGATGAAAATGTGAAAATGGAGATTATTTATGTTAATAAAGAAGTTCCTAAAGAAAATTATCCAAAAGATACTTATAAAGAAACTTTAATTATTAATCCACAAACTGGTGACAATATAAATATCTATGTTATATCATTAACTATAAGTATAGCATTGTTAACTAGTCAATATCTGAGAAAAATAGTTATGCGATGATAAAACTGTTAAGATTTCAAAATTTTAACAGTTTTATTAATAATTAATTACACTCTGATTAGATTAAAACCCATCTAATAACAAAATCTATAATAGTAATAAGATAAACTAAAAAAATGCAATATAATTTAAAAATTTAATGTTATAATGATTGCAAGAGGGTAGTAGTTTTATGAGTAGTAAGTATTATAAAGGGTTAGATGTTATGAGAGTTCTTTCATGTATAGCTGTTTTGCTTTATCATATAGGTTTATTAAAAGGAGGATATTTAGCAGTATGTATATTCTTTGTATTAAGTGGATATCTATCTGTAATGTCTGGATTTAAAAAAGACGAATTTTCTTTTAAAAAGTATTATTTAAGTAGACTAAAAAAAGTATACTTACCACTTTTTATAGTAGTATTCATAACAGTATTTTGCTTTGCAAACAGCGACTGGATTAATTTAAAGCAAGAGACCACTTCCATAATATTTGGGTATAACAACTACTGGCAGCTTAATGCCAATTTAGATTATTTTGTCAAACTTGCTGCATCACCATTTACTCATTTGTGGTATATATCGATTCTCATTCAATTTGAAATAGTATTTCCTATATTGTTTTTTGGTCTTAGAGGGTTAGGACAAAAAATAAGTAAAGTTACTCCATGTATATTTCTAATAATACTAAGCATAATGAGTTACTTATTATTTAAAAGTAATGTTTCAAGTGATAATTTAATGGTTGCCTATTATGATACTTTTTGTAGATTGTTTTCAGTATCATTAGGAATATTATTAGGATTTATCCATGTATATTATGGTTCATTTGTTTTAAAAAATAAAAATATTAGAGATATATTATTTTGGATATATATATCTATTGTTTTGATAATGTGCTTATTTGTAGATTCAAAATCAAAATTATTATGCCAAAGCATGCTTGCAACTAGTTTGATAAGTATGCGTTTAATCGGTTATGGAAGAGTTTTTAATCATAAAAATGATAAATTTGATAGAATTATTTCAATGATTTCTAAACTAAGTTATGAGATATACTTAGTGCAGTATCCTGTCATATTTTTCTTTCAAAGTATTAATATTAGTAGTTTAATTAAAATTCCACTTATAATAATTATTACATTTATCATATCTTATATTTTAAACTTCGCACTCAAATATAGAAAAAATAGAATAGTTAAGATAGTTATATTAATTCCAATTATTTTATTAAGTTTATTTGGACTATACAAATATATAAGTTCAAAAGATTATGCTAAAGAGATGAAAAAATTAGAAGAAGATTTAAATAAAAACAGAAAAGTAATAGTAGAGAGACAAAAGAAGTATAAAGCCCAAGAAGAAAAAGAAAAAAGCGAATGGGAAAATATGCTAAATGACATAAACAACAGTGAAAAAGAAATTGAAAGTGTAGTTAAAAATTTAAAAATAGTCGGTGTCGGTGATTCAATTATGGAACTAACTGTAAATAACCTTTATGATCAGTTTCCCAATGGCTATTTCGATGCAAAAGTAAATAGGACAGAAAAACAATCTATAGATGTCATATCAGACCTTAAGAAAAAAGGTATACTTGGTGATATAGTATTGTTAAATGTCGGAACAAATGGCAACTGTCCTGTAAGCTGCAAAGAAAACTTAATTGAGGCTATTGGTGATAGAAGAATATTTTGGGTAAATGCGACTAATCCCGATTATGATACATTTAATCCAATTTTAAAAGAAGTTGCTGAAAAGCATGACAATATTCATATAATTGATTGGATAAGTGTGGCAAATGCTCATCCGGAATATTTGATTAAAGATAAAGTTCATCCAAGCGTAACTGGATGTAAAGTATTTGCTGAGACGATTTATAATGCTATATATAGGGAGTACTTAGAAGAAATTAATTCTAAAAAAATCGAAAAGATAAAGAAGTATGAAGAAAAAGAAAAGAATAAAATTACGTTTATTGGTAATGACTTACTTTTAGAAATATATGATCAACTTTCAAAAAAATATAGTGATTCAGAAATTATCATTGATAAAGATTTTACTTATAAAACTTTAGTGAAAAAAATAAAGAGTAAAATAAATGATAAATCACTTTCAAGTAATGTAGTCTTATTATTTAACAAACAGGCAAAATTGACTGAAAAAGAGTATAAAAAAATAATTGAAATGCTTAAAGGATACAATTTATATGTCACGTTGATGGACAGAAGTATTTTTCTAGATGACGTCAATATGATTAATTTTTATAGTGAACTTAAGAAAAACAAAGATTATCTCAAAATTGATGGGGTTCATTTAACAGATAATGGAATAGAATCACTCGTTAAACTAATAGATAGCACTTTGAAGTAATATATAACTGAATATGGATATGAAAAAAATAATTTAAATTTGTGATATAATAATCAATAGAATAGTGGCCAATTAATTATAAGATTTAAAGAAGGGATAAACAATCGTGAAAGAAAAGAAATTAATAGTATTAACAGCAGTTTTAAATTTTATTTCTGCTTCATTAAAATTTATTTTAGGAATAGTATTCTCATTTTCAACATTGATAGCAGATTCTATCCAGTCTTTTCTAGATTTTATTACTGATATAATAAGTTTAGTAGTAAATAAAATTGGAAAGAGGAGAGCCAATAAAACATATCCATTTGGCTATGGACAGGTATACTATTTGTCCAATATTTTTACAGGATTATTATTACTTTTTATTGGACTATTTATTTTCTATGAGGTGTTCTCATTTAAGAGTAAATTCATTCCAAATATAATTATATTAATTGGATTATTAATAGTTTTAATTATTAAAGGATTAGTAATTTTTTTGATTAAAAAATATTTGAACAGTACTAAAAGTGAATCTTTGGTTGAATCATATAAAGAATCAAAAGCAGATTTTATATCTACTTGTGTCGTAATAGTAGTATTAATTCTAACTTTTTTTGAAAAATACATACCAAATTATATAAATGTTGATAAGATTGGTAGTATATGTATGGCAATATATATATTTTATACTTCAATAAAAATAATAATATCTAACATAAGGGGAATTCTTACAAATGATGAAGGAAATGATGAACTTAAACATAATATAAAAAAAGAACTTAAACAATTTAGAGAATTTCGTGTTGCGAATATTAAAATAATTAAGATGTCATATTATTATAGTGTTTTTCTACAAATTGATGTAAATAATAATATTAAAATAAAAGATTACTTAATAATTGAGAAAAAAATAAAAAAACATTTAAAATCCTCAAATAAATTGATTAAGTATATTGATGTGGAACCATTATAAGTTAGTTATACGGAGGTATTATGTATTATAACGAAGAAATAGAAAAAGTAATTAAAAAATTAAATTCAAACAAAGAGGGTCTTCAACTTAATGAGGTAGAAAGCAGATTAAAAAAATATGGCAAAAATATTTTGCCTCATAAAAAAAGGCCGTCATTTTTAAAGCTGTATTTAAAACAATTTAAATCACCAATTGAACTCATCTTAGTCTTTACAATTGTTGTTTCATTTTTAGTAGGAGAAACAATAGATGCCAGTGTTATTACGTTTATAATTTTAGTTGATACTATTATGGGAGCATATCAAGAGAATAAAGCTTTAAAGTCTGCTGAAAGTTTAAATAACTTGTTAAGAAGCAAAAGTAAAGTTCTAAGAGATGGCAAAGAATATAATATTGATTCGGAAAACATTGTCGTTGGTGATATTTTACTCTTAGAAAGTGGAGATAGAATTAATGCTGATGCTAGAATTATAGAATCAACTAATTTGCAAGTGGATGAGTCTATATTGACAGGAGAAAGTCTTAATGTTCAAAAAAATAATCAGTTATTAAGTGATAATACTATCTTAGCCGAAAGAAAAAATATGCTTTATGCTGGTTGTAGTGTAATTACAGGTAGAGTTCAAGCTATAGTAACATCAACAGGCATTGAAACAGAAATTGGTAAGATATTTAAGCAAGTAGTAGATACCGAAGAGGAAAAGACTCCCCTTACAATTAGAATGGAAAAATTTTCAAAACAAATCAGCATCATCATAATCATTATCGCAATAGTTTCTGCTATTATTTTGTATATAAATGGGCATAACTCCAGTAGTATTTTTTTATCGGTTGTCGCTTTAGCAATATCAGCTATGCCAGAAGGTTTACCACTTGCGTTAACTATGGCATTAACAATCGCTTCAAATAAAATGAGTAAGAAGAATGTGATAGTTAAAAACCTAAGTTCTGTTGAAGCTTTAGGTAGTTGTACGGTTATAGCGAGTGATAAAACTGGAACGCTTACAGTTAATGAACAAACAGCAAGAAAAATTGTTCTTAAATCAGGCAAAATGATTGAAGTTACAGGTACAGGATACAATGATAATGGAGAAGTGATAATTACTGATAAAAATAATAAAGATGACGTTACTAAAATAATTAATTTATGTGCATTGAATAATGAAGCAAACTTTGTAAAAAAAGGAAATAAATTCAACTATTTTGGAGATTCAATAGATATAGCATTCTTAGTTTTAAAAGAAAAATATGATACCAAATTAAATTATATTCAAGAAAAAATGATATCATATGAATCAGAAAAACAATATTCAGCAGTTTTTTACAAAGAAAACGGAAGACTAAAATGTACCGTTAAAGGTTCTTTGGAAAAAATAATGTCATTTTCAGAAAAAAAAGAAGAATATGTAAAACAAAATGAAAAGTTGTCAGAGGAAGGTTATCGTGTTATTGCCGTTTGTGATGGTTATGTAAATAGTGTGGAAGAAAAGGAGATAAAAAATCTAGAATTCTTAGGTATGGTAGCTTTTATTGACCCTGTAAGAAAAGAAGTTAAGAATTCAATTAAGGAATGTCAAGAAGCAGGAATAAAAGTTATAATGATAACAGGTGATCATCCAGCAACCGCTTTAACGATAGCAAAAGAATTAAGTCTTGCAGTGAATAAAAATGAAGTAACAACAGGTATAGAACTAGCAGCAGTTTACGAAAAAGGTCAAAAATCTTTTGATGAATATATAAAACAAATTAAAGTGTTTTCTAGAGTAACACCAACAGATAAACTAAAAATAGTGGAATCTTTAAAAAGAAGTGGAGAATTTGTTGCTGTAACAGGTGATGGAGTAAATGATGCTCCTGCAATAAAAACAGCTAATATTGGAGTTGCAATGGGTAGTGGTACAGATGTAGCAATCGATACAGCTGACCTAATTGTTATGGATGACAATTTCACATCTATAGTCGAAGGGATAAAAGAAGGAAGAATAGCATATTCAAATATAAGAAAAATTGTGTTATTCCTACTTTCGTGTGGAATTGCAGAGGTTTTATTCTATTTGTTTGCAGTATGTCTAGGTTATGATTTACCATTAGTTGCAATTCAACTTTTATGGATTAATATTGTTACTGATGGACTTCAAGATATGGCTTTATCATTTGAAAAAGGAAGCGATGATATAATGAAAGAAAAGCCGAGAAGTACTAATGAGCCACTGTTTAGTAAAGATTTAATAATTGAAGTTTTAATATTTGGATTAACAATATCATTTATGATTTTTACAGTTTGGAAATACTTAATGGATAATAATACAAACCTTCTTATTGCACGAAGTACTATTATGTTAATAATGGTATTTATACAAAATCTTCATGTATTAAATTGTAGAAATGAAAAGAATAGTATATTTACAACATCTCTTTTAACTAATCCTCTAATAATAATAACAATTATAGGATCTATATTATTGCAAATATTAGTGATTAATATTCCAATTTTATCTAAATTTTTAAAAATATCAGTTTTACCATTTGATACAATAATTATATCCTTTGCATTTTCACTATTAATAATATTAGTGTCAGAAGTATATAAATTAATATATAGAAAGTTTCAAAATCTTCACACGAAGTTATAAGAAAATTCTGAAAGGATAGTAAAAATGAAGTCTATTCATTTATTAGTGTAAAAGATATTTTAGCCTTATACTATTCTATATTTGAAAATTGGTTTAAGTTAATGACAGGAAAAGAGCAAAAGTGAAAGTTAAAAGTTTACAATACATGATAAGAAATCTGTTTTTTATCCAATAAGTTTTTTATATTATACAATTGAATAAAACGATATGGTTTATGTCACAAAAAAAAGAATTTGATTATAAAGTCAAATTCTTTTAATTATCTATTGGTAGCGAGAGGGGGATTCGAACCCTCGACAACACGGGTATGAACCGTGCGCTCTAGCCAACTGAGCTATCTCGCCAAGTAACAAAATAATTATAACAAATTTAAAATGATAAAACAATACTTTTGTAGAACAAATTTTTAATATATTATTAAGTTTAATTAATCAAATCTATATTTTTTATAAATTGTTTGTAAATTAGTAAAAAAAATGGTATAGTTAGAGTGTAGTATGTTTTAAAATCAGGGAGGAATGAAAGATGATTGAAAATTTACAAATTAACGAAGAGAGTTTAAATGGTGTTATTGAAAATGCTAGATTAGACAAATCGTTTACGGGTTATCCATCAATAGATAAACCGTGGTTAAAGTATTACGAAAGAGAGTTTGACGAAAGTGAAATACCTGATATGTCCATATATCAACTTGCTCTTTTATCAAATAAAGACAATATGAATAAAACAGCTATCGATTTAAGAACAGGTGCGAATGATTATGAAAAAGGTATTAAAATATCTTATGGTACACTTTTTAAAAGAATTTTAATGGATGCTAAAGCTGCATCGATAATTGGAGTAAAGAAAAATGAAATAGTTCCATTTATTCTTCCAAATGTTCCAGAAGCAAGAATACTCGTATATTCTAGTAGTGTGATTGGATCTACTACATACCCAGTTTCACCACTAATGCCAGAAAACCAATTAGAAGAATTTATAAGTAGTAATGAGATAAAAAATCTGTTTATATTTAATGCTTTTTATGAGAAATACTCAAAGGCCTTAAAGAAGACTAACTTATCAAATATAATTGTCTTAGATGGTAGTGAGTCATTACCAAGTTATATTAGAGTCTTTAAAGATATTAAAGAAAAGTTAACTGGAGAAAAGAAAGACATTATAAAATACGATAAGAGGGTATTTCCCTATAATGAATTTATAAAATACAGAAAAGATTTTACAGGAGATATAGAACCTTTTTATGATGAAAATCATATTGCCGCAATAATTGGAACGAGCGGTACTACAGGCTTACCTAAAGGTGTCTGTCTATCTGATAGAAATATAAACACAGCCGCACTTTCTTATAAGAATGGAAAAGTGTTTGAGGGAAATATGATGGATGCCCTTATACCATCAATAGGCTATGGAATATCTATGCTTCACTATCAAACAGTTGATGGTAAATACATATATCTAATCCCAGAACTATTAACCGATAGATTTCCAGAAGCACTAAGTAAAATAAAGCCAGAAAACTTCCCAGGAGGACCAGTTCATTATATTAATTTATTAGGAAGTGAAGAGTTTAAAAATGGAAAGATAGACAACTTTAAAAACCTAATATCAGGAGGAGCTTCTCTACCAAATGCTGTTGAAAGTGAATTAAATGGAGTTAGTGAAGGATATAAAGAAGAGGGAGTAAATGATGATATAGTTGTTAGACAAGGATATGGACTATCAGAAAACGTCGCTATATGCTCTTTCTCAAAGAGAGGCTCGTATGCCTTTGGAAGCGTTGGAATTCCTGTACCTTATCTTATTGTGGGTGTTTTTAAACCAGATACCGATGAAGAACTTAAATACGGTGAACCTGGAGAGTTATGTATTACTGGCCCGTCAGTAATGGAGAAGTATTTAAACAATGATGAAGAGACAGATAAAGTTGTAAAAATTCATAGAGATGGTAAAAGATGGATACACACTAAAGATATAGCTTATATGGATGAAGATGGTCATATATTCCACGTAGATAGAATAAAAAACATATTTATGAGAACGGGATTTAACGTACATCCATCTAAGATATCAGAATTTATAAATACCCTTCCTTATGTTTCCAACAGTGTCGTAATAGGATTTGACCATCCTAAGGAAGTATGCGTACCAATAGCTTTTGTACAGTTAGATGAAACAATGGTTAAAGGAATGACAGATGACATGGTAGAAGATATACTAATGAAAGAGTGTTATAGTAACTTAGAGGAGACATCAGTACCATATGAGTTTGTATTTGTAGATGATCTTCCTATTAACTTAGGTGGAAAGATTGATGTCAGAAAGATAAAATCACAGTCAGATATAGATTTAAATAAAGGAAAAGTTAAAAAGAGATTATATTTTAATTAAAAGAAAGAAGGGTGCTTAAATGATTGGAGTTTCATTTTCAATTTGCTGTCTAATATTTTTAATAATACTTTTGATATTTTATTTATCTAAACCTAGACTTAAAACGATTAACAACAAACTTTTTAAGTATTTACTTATTATAAACATAATAGGAGTATTTATTGATGTCGGAGGATTTTACAGTTTTAAGTATCTAGGAATTGGCAGTTATATAAACATAGTGATATCAAAAGTATACTTGATATATTATTTAACTTACATATTCTGTTTTATGTTATACATATATAATGTTTCGACAGGTAAAATTAAAAAAAATCTCACTAAATTTTTAACCATTTTTTCACTGTCAGTTTTATTAGTTGTTTTTCTTCCAATTGAACTTCACTTTGAAAATGATATCGGATATTCATATGGACTAAGTGTGAATTTAGCATATTCTATAGCCGGAATAATGATGGCGTTAATGGTATATTATCTTTTTAAATACATAAAGAAAAATGGATATAAAGAGTACATTCCACTTATTGCTTTTGTCGTACTTACAGTTATTACAGTAACCGTCCAGAAGATAAAACCAGAAGTAACTATGCTTCTTCTATCTAATACAATAGTAACTTATCTTATGTATTTTACTATTGAAAATCCAGATATCCAAATGATGGAAGAGTTATACAAAAATAAAAAGTTAATTGAAAAATCATCTGAGGATACTTCTAATTTCCTATTTAGAATGACAGAAGACATTAAAAAACCTATAAATGACATAATTGATATAAGTAGTGACATGATGAAGATAAGCGATGTTAGTGATTTAAAAGATGGCAGCAAAATAGTAAATAATAAAGCAAAAGAATTAGAATACTTAGTTAATGATGCATTAGACGTATCATTAATGAGCACAAAAAATCTAAAAATATTTAACAATAGATATAATCCGAATACATTATTTGATGAGTTAAAAGCACTAATAGAAACTGAAATTAGTAGGGAAGTTAGATTTGAATATCACATAAGTTCTACAATTCCGTCATATCTTTATGGAGACTCTATTAAACTAAAACAGGCTGTTTATTCTGTCTTAGAAAATTCTGTTCAAAATACTAAAGAAGGTTATATCAGCTTATCTATCGATTCAATTGTAAAATATGATGTATGTAGATTACTGATTAGTATATCAGATTCAGGTAGTGGCATGAACATCGAAGAAGTAAATAATATACTTAGTTTGAATATTGATGATCTATCTCAAATCGACTTAAAAAGTGAAAAGAAAATTTACAATTTAAAAGAGATAAAAAAAATGACTATGATTATGGGTGGAAATCTGATAGTTAAAAGTGAAGAGGATAAAGGAACATCTGTAAGTATAACTATAGACCAAAAAATAGTTGAAAGTAAAAATCTTGATCTTTCTAAGAAGTTAGATTTATATGAGCAGAGTTTACACAAAAATAAAAGGATAATGGTAGTGGATGATGATGCCGGAGAACTTGCGACTATCGTTAAGATATTAGAAAAAAATGATATGAGTGTAAATAGTTCACTGTTTGGACGTGATTTATTAGAAAAAATATCTAGAGGACAGAATTTTGATTTGATAATTCTAGATGATGAAACTTCTACTATAAGTGGTTATGAAATGTTAAAGGAACTTAAGAAAAATGAAAAATTTAAAACACCTGTCATAATCATGATAGATGATAGTAAGGAATTTATAAAACTCCACTTTTTGAAAGATGGATTTGCAGATGTAATTATGAAGTCTAAGTTAAAAAGTGAAATTGAAAGAGTATTGAAGAGGTTTTAAATACCTCTTTTTACAATTGAAAAAAGACTATTTAAAAAGTTTGTAATAGTCTTTATAATTATTTTCATCATAAATGTATTCAAATTTTTTATCTTTATCTTTATACATTTTAATAACTAACTCTCTTAGTTTTTCCTTGTTTTCATCTTCGAAGTATTCAAATGGAATAATTACACTATTAGACTCATTAACCCCAAGTTCACTAAATACTTCAAGAGGAGTTACTACTACTTTAGTATTTAAAGATAGAGCTTCTATAATTGAGTATGGACAGGCTTCGCTATCGCTTAACAAGACAAAGTAATCACTATCTTTAATGTATGGATATGGATTTACCGTTCTATGTCTATAAATAAGTCCAGAAGAATTTGTCCCTTCATTTTTATCTGTAAATAAATTCCAAGTATAAGGAATATCTTCTTCATCTAATATATTTGCTATTTTAATTATTCTATCTGCTTTTTTAACGTCCGCACTTCTCTGAGCCGATACTAACTTTAAATGTGGTTTAACATAATCCTCTAATTTAAAAGGATTTAACACATAATCAATTTTATCAGAGTTATAGTAATCCATTGCTTTATTTGCTGATGCTTTAGACACTGCAATGTACTTAGTGTATAGATCATCTTCACATTTTTGAGTATATGTATAATCGGCCATATTGCCATGGATGAATAGATAATTTTCATCAAGAGGATATAAGTTATTAGGGTAGTAGAATGTCGAATATGTGACAAATAGTCTATCACAAGTGTAATTTATAAAGGGGTTTCTTTTAATACATTTAAAGTTTTTTTCAAATCTATTTAAAGTAATATCAGTAATCTCATCATATAGTACTACTATTTCAAATTTATCTTTAAAACATTTTCCAATATTATCTATCCACGTCACATAACCGTTAAAAATAGTGTTGCAGTACTGTCCAACGTATATTATATTTTTATAATGTACAGATTTTTTAACATCTCTTAGAGGAAATAAACTTAATATACTTTTGCAATTGGGATTATGTGTATAAATAATATCTGTAATTACTTTATTTTTTTTAAATAAAGCAAAGTTGTATTTTTCTTCTATAAACTTAATTAATACTTCTTTTTTATATATAAAGTTCCATATGTACATTCCAAATTCAGGTTTATTGTTTATTAGAATTTCTTCATTTTTTAAACTCTTTATTTCATTTACATATTTGTAATCAATTTTGTAATTCATATAGCAGCTGTCAAATTCATCATTTGTTTTATTAAGTATTAAGTCTATGTAATTTGGACTGATTAAATCATTTTCATTGATAAATACAACATATTTACCTTTTGAACTTTTTACATCTTTAAGTAAATCTTTTCCATCTGAAAATATTATTTCAAATTTACCATTTGATTTTAAATCATAACTTTTTCCTAAAATGATAACTGTAAGTTTCAATAGAAACACCCCTTTACATTAATTACATTTTACTATTATTTTATTTAATTATCAATATTTGTTTCTAATTTTTAATTACTTTTGGTATAATAAAAGTAAAGAGGTGTTTATATGTTTGAAAATAGAAAAATATTTATACTAGGTATGGGGAAAAGTGGCGTTTCAGTAGCCAAATTTCTCTCAAAAAACAACGATATTTTAATTACAGATATGAAAGATAATAAAGATGTAAGTATGTTAAAAAACAGGGGAATAAACGTCATCATAACTGATAAACAAGAAGATCTTTTAGATGATACTTTTGATGTAGTTGTAAAAAATCCCGGAGTTAAATTAGATCATCCAGTAGTTTTAAAAGCATCTAACTTAAACATTCCGGTAATAACCGAACTTGAGGTCGCTTATAGATATTTACCAAAAGTAAAAATAGTTGGAATAACTGGATCTAATGGAAAAACCACTACGACAACTTTAACGTATGAAATATTAAAAAGAGCAGGACTTTCCGTTCATTTAGCTGGAAACATAGGAATTCCACTTTGTGATCAAATAGATGATATCAAAGATGGAGATATTTTAGTTATTGAAATATCATCTCATCAACTTGCAAATTTAGATAAGTTTAAAGTTGATATTGCAGTTCTTACAAATTTTTCTGAAGTTCATTTAGATCATTTCGGAACATATGAAAATTATAAAAATAATAAACTTAGAATATTTAAATATCAAAATGAAGATGATATTGCAATTATAAATAAATCCGATAGAGAAGTATATGAAAAAACTTTAAATCTAAAATCTAAAAAACTCTATTTTTCATCAAAGGAAAGTGCGGACATATGCATTAAAGATAACTATATAGTATATAGTGATAAGATTAAACTGTCAGATATTAAATTAAAAGGAATGCACAACTATGAAAATATCATGGCGTCAATATTAGTATCGATGCAGTTTAATGTAAAAAAAGAATACATAATGGACGTTTTAACAACATTCGGTGGGGTTTCTCATAGGATGGAATTTGTCAAAAATGTAGAAGGAAGAGACTTCTATAACGATTCCAAAGCGACAAATGTTGTCTCTACCATAACAGCACTAAAGTCATTTGATTCACCAGTAATACTGATATTAGGAGGTTTAGATAGAGGACACAGTTTTGATGATCTAGTGCCATATTTAAATCACGTTAAATTAATCGTGTGTTACGGACAGACTAAAAATAGAATAAAACAATTTGCCGAAAATAACAATATAGAGGTTACAGTTGTAGATGATGTAAAACAAGCTGCTAGAGTCTCATATGAAAAATCTAATAAAGGAGATACAATCCTTCTCTCACCAGCTTGTGCCAGTTGGGACCAGTGGAATAATTTCGAAGAAAGGGGAGACGCCTTTAAAAGTGCCATTAAAAATCTATGAAACAATAGATTTTTTTCTGTAAAAAATAGTAAAGTTTTATTAAAATGGGTAGAAATAGTATAAAATATTTGATATAATTTACTTGTAAATTTTAGATGAATTCACCATTTGTAATGATGAATCTTAAAAAGACTGTTATTTTATAAAGGATAACTTGGGTCTATAATATGAAAGAGAGGAAAATATTATGAGAAGATTTAAACTTTTCAAACAGGCTAAACACATGAGAGCCGAAAGCATTCCAATGAAGATTTGGATGAATATTAAAACTAATGTTGTTAGTAGTAGAGTAGGAATAGCTATTGCATCTACTTTATCATTAGCAGCTACCCTTGCAACTGCATCTCCTGCACTTGCTGAGGAAAATCAAATTCAAGATACTACAAATGCCAATACTACAGAGCAAACTCTAGATAGTGTAGTTCAAACAAACGATATTCCAATTGTTACTGAACAAACTTTAGAGACTCCAGTTGTTTCACAGGCGCAGATAATTGATGCGGTTGTACCAACGATAGAAGAAGCACCAGTACAAGAGACAGGTGTATTTGAATCAGCTCCAGTAGTTGAAACACCAGTCGTAGAACAAACTGTACAAGAAACTCCAGTCGTAGAACAAACTGTACAAGAAACTCCAGTTGTTGAACAAACTGTACAAGAAACTCCAGTTGTAGAGCAAACTGTACAAGATACAGTTGATTACACTTCCATGACACCTGGAAAACCTACACCAGTTTATGTTGATGAAAATCAAAATGTTTCTAACGAACAAACTGTAGAACCTATTACTCAGAATGAATCTGGACAAGTAGTTGTCAATGTAGATGTACCTGAGACAACTGAAGGTATTAAGCAAGTTAATGAAGAAGTTAGTCAGCAATTTGGTGAGGGTAATGATGTTATTGTGAATGATCAAACACAAAACAATAATCAAGCAACACCAGTTCAAACAGCAACACAAGCTACGGATAATTCACAAGAGACATCTACAAATTATAAAATAGTTGTTATATATGATAGAGAAACAGGCAAACCTATTTTAACGACTGAGGGTCCTGTATTTGGGACAACAGGAGCTCATATTGGGCTAAATAATGAACAGTGGCAGAAATTTTTAGATGAACATCCAGAATATAAAGATGCTGAAAAATATCCATATAGTTATTTCTTAGATGAAAATGGTAATTTTAATGAAAATAAGTATAGAAGAGACAAGGAGTTTGAAAATAAAGATTTAAATCAACCTGAAACAGAATTAGGAAATAAACCAACAACTCCGCCATCAACACCAACAGAGCCAACACCAGAACCAACACCAGAACCAACACCAGAACCAACACCAGAACCAACTCCAGAACCAAAACCTGAACCAAAACCTGAGCCTCAGCCACAACCAGAACCAACACCTCAACCAGTACCACAACCAATACCAGAAACTCCTATATATGACGAAACACTACCACAGACATCTGATCCAACAGTTGCAGCACAAGGAATTGCCGCTGCTGGAGCAGCCGCACTAGGAGCTGCTGCAATGGTTAGAAAAAGACGTGAAGATGAAGAGGAAAAAATTGCAGAACCTGCTCAAAATGAAGAGGGAAAAATTGTAGAACCCGTTCAAGAAGTTAAACAAGTCGATACATCAAGAGTTAATGAGGGGAAAGTTGATGCAATAATGAACGATATTTATGCAAAAACTGGAATTGAGCCTCCAAAACATCTTGACCCAAATAAGGCAGAAGAATATGCAAACTTAGTAAATGCAAAACAAGAAGTAGAAAGCTTATTTGATGAAAGCAATCCTGTAAATACAAATTCAAGAGGATCTATGTAAGGGGAACAATTATGAAAAATATTAAAAAAATAAGTACAATTATATGTACACTATTGATAGTTTTGACAGTAGTATTTACTGGTATTAAACCAGTAAGTGCTGCACCTCAAACAATTACAGTTAACCAAGAAGGAATTATGAAATCTTTCATTGGAACTGAACAAGATGGATTTAGATGGGCTAAATATAGAACTGACGGTGGAATCGTAGGTTACTGTTTAGATGTAAATAAAAAATGGCCTGAGTCATCACTTACAATGACTTTATCAGGAGAGGCAGATGCTGGAATTAAATATATTCTCGAAAATGGTTATCCCAATAAAAAAATCTATGATAATGGTGATGTAGATAGATTCATCACACAAGGTGCGATTTGGTGGTATTTATCTGATAGAGGTGAAGGTGCTGTATCTGAAGTTTTAACTAAAACTGGTGCAGAGGCCTATACTGGAATCAGAGCA
>JAFWHR010000014.1 GCA_017511945.1 Bacilli bacterium
AGTTGGAATATCTGGATTTTCTTCTTTAAATTTTAAATAATCTTTATATTTATGTCCATCATAGTTAGCTGGTTCTTTCCGTTTTTTATATTTGTTTTTAAATTGTTTACGATTAACTTGTTCTTTTAAAGAAAAATTATCGATACCATATTCTTTAAAAACCCCCATTTCGATATAATTATATAGAGTTTTAATACATTGCTTAATTTCTTTATGAGAAGATTTAATTTGATATAAAGATTGTCCTTTATCAAGAAGTGGTTTTAAAGTAGAAGCTAGCTCTTTTCTTTCTGAGGTAGTTAAATTAATACCTTTTCTAAAATCAACTAAATCTGTTTTATATTCTTCATTAGTCTTAGAAGCGTAATAAAAATATTTGTCCAAATGACATTTGGCAAGATTTGGACATTTATTGCAAGCTCCAGGAGAACGATCTCTTTTATTACATTTTATTTCTTCATATCTTGAACATTGTTTTTTACAACCACCACATTCTTGTCTGTGAATACAAATAGAAGGATAAATAAACTGGTTTCTTGGTTTAAATATTCTATGTTTTCTGATTTCTTTAGCCACAGTAGTTGGATCTTTACCAATAGTTCTAGCTATGTTAATTTTCCTAGAACGATTTTCAATCCCTGTTTAAATAATTTTTCTTTCATCCAACGTAAAATGTTTATTGTCATGAGTAAGTTTTGACATATAATATAACCTCACTTTCAATGTCGAAACACCCATTTGAGATATTATATAAAAAGGAATTTAGTTTTACAAATCAAAACTGGAACTTTGTGCATAACTAAATTCTGTTTAAGAATATCGGAACTGGAATTTACTTTTTCAATTCACACTTTTTTTAATGAATAAAAAATACAAAAAAACTATTGATTTTCATATAATTTTAATGTATAATTATGAACGTGTGACGTGCTTAGATGTGTGAGGTTGCTGAGACGCCAGGTTAAGTTGTAAATAATTTAAAAGGTGTATCAGGTTTTTTACACGGAGCAAGTCTATACTAGATATAGGCGAGAGGAGGATACAATAATGTCAAATAAAGTTCGTATCAAACTAAAATCTTTCGAACACAAAAACTTGGACAAGGCATGTGCTAAAATAGTAGCAACTGTCAAAAGAACAGGAGGAAAAGTAATTGGACCTGTTCCACTTCCGACAGAAATCGAAAAGATTACAATTTTGAGAGCTGTTCACAAATATAAAGATTCACGTGAACAATTTGAAAAGAGAACACACAAAAGACTTATTGATATCGACACACCAAGCAAGGAGACTATAGATGCACTTAAACATCTTGAAGTTCCAAGTGGTGTTGATATTCAAATAAAATTATAGGAGGAGAAAAATATGAAAGGAATCTTAGGTCGTAAAATAGGAATGACTCAAGTATTTGATCAAGATGGAAAACTTACTCCAGTCACAGTAGTTGAAGTTACTCCAAACGTAGTAACTCAAATAAAGACTAAAGAAAATGACGGGTATGAAGCAATCCAACTTGCAATGGGTACTAAAAGAGAAAAACTTGCGACGAAAGCTTCTGCCGGTATAACCGACAAAGCAAAAACTACACCTAAGCGCTTCTTTAAAGAAATTAGAGGTGTAAATGTAAACGACTACACATTAGGTCAAGAAATATCAGCAGATATTTTTGAAATAGGAGAAGTCGTAGATGTAACTGGAACAACTAAAGGTAAAGGTTTCCAGGGATCAATCAAAAAATATGGTCAGCAAAGAGGACCAATGGGTCATGGATCACACTATCATAGAGGTCCAGGATCACTTGGAACAATGAGACCAATGCGTGTATTCAAAGGTAGAGGACTACCAAGTCACATGGGAGTGTTAACTGTAACAATTCAAAACTTAGAAATAGTTATGGTTGATAAAGAGAACAATGCAATTTTAGTAAAGGGAAATATACCTGGACCTAAAAAAGGACTGGTAATCATAAAAAGTGCTGTCAAAAACATGGGTAAAGTTAACAAAAGAACTGAATTAGTTAAATGGAACGATGAAACTACAGAAGACGCTAAAGAAGTTCAAGAAAAGAAAAAAGATGAAGTAGTAGAGTCAAAAACAGATGAAGTTCAAAAAGAAACAAAAGAAAGTTCAGAGGCTTAAGGAGGTAAATTATGGCAAAAGAAAATATAGTTAACCTTAAAGGCGAAAAAGTAAGTGACATTACCCTAAATGAAAAAGTTTGGAACATAAAACCAAATGACGCAGTAATATATGATGCAATAGTTCTTACAAGAGCATCTCAAAGACAAGGAACCGCAAACACAAAGACACGTAGTGAAGTGAGCGGTGGAGGAAGGAAACCATGGAGACAAAAAGGAACTGGACACGCAAGACAAGGTAGCACAAGAGCTCCACATTGGTATCATGGTGGAGTAGTATTTGGACCACATCCAAGAACTTATAACAAAAAGATGAACAAGAAAGAAAGAATGCTAGCTCTTAAATCAGCACTATCATATAAAGTTTTAGATAAAAACTTAATAGTAGTTGATGATTTAACACTAAAAACTAATAAAACAAAAGATATGATTAAAATATTAGAAGGCTTAAAAGTATCTAAAAACATATTAATTGTAGTAAAAGAATTATCAGATAATTTAATACTAGCAACTAGAAATATTCCAAAAGTTGAATTACTTACATATGACGAGTTAAACGCACTTGAAGTAATAGCTGCAGACTACATGATAATTACAAAAGATGCTGTTAAGTCAGTAGAGGAGGTGCTTTCTTAATGGACAGATTTAGAGACATTATAAAAGCTCCAATAATTACAGAAAAATCACAGGAATTACAGGCAAAAGAAAACACTTTCGTATTTAGTGTAGATGTAAATGCAGGTAAAACTGAGATAAAGGAAGCTATTGAAAAATTATTCAACGTAGAAGTATTAAAAGTAAACACATTAAACACATATCCAAAGAAGAAGAGAGTCGGAAGATATGCAGGAAGAGCAAATAAAGTAAAAAAAGCAATTGTTAAATTAAAAGAAGGAAATTCAATAGAATTTTAGGAGGTTAAAACATGGCAATTAGATCATATAGACCAACTACTAATGGTAGAAGAGGTATGACTACATTAGTTAATGAAGACATAACTAAAACAAAACCTGAAAAATCATTAGTTGTTACAATAAAGAAAAACGGTGGTCGTAACAATCAAGGTAAAATCACAGTGAGACATCACGGTGGTGGAGCCAAAAGAAAATACAGAATCATCGATTTTAAAAGAAATAAGGATGGTATAACAGGTACAGTTGCATCTATAGAATACGATCCAAATAGAAGTGCTAACATTGCTTTAATTAATTACTCAGATGGAGAAAAGAGATACATAATTGCTCCAAAAGACCTAAAAGTTGGAATGAAAATAGAAAGTGGAGAAAAAGCAGACATCAAAGTTGGAAATTGTCTTCCACTATTAAATATTCCAGAGGGAACAATGGTTCATAATGTTGAACTAAAACCTGGAAAAGGTGGCCAAATGGCTAGAAGTGCAGGCTCTAGCGTACAAATACTAGGTAGAGAAGGAGAATATACATTACTTCGTCTAACAAGTGGAGAAGTTAGAAAAGTACTTAGTGTATGTAGAGCAACTATCGGTGAAGTAGGAAATGCCGATTATGAACTTGTAAATTTAGGAAAAGCAGGTAGAAAGAGACATATGGGAATCAGACCTACAGTTCGTGGATCAGTAATGAACCCTAACGATCACCCACATGGTGGTGGTGAAGGAAGAGCCCCTATCGGAAGAAAAGGCCCAGTTACGCCTTGGGGTAAACCTGCACTTGGATACAAGACGAGAAATAAGAAAAAGGCTTCAAACAAACTAATTGTTCGCCGAAGTAAATAAGAAAGGATGATTTATAAATGGCTAGAAGTTTAAAAAAAGGACCATTCATTGATGAAAGTTTAATGAAAAAAGTAAAGACAATGAATGAATCTGGAAAAAAAGAAGTAATTAAAACTTGGTCTCGCCGTTCTACAATTTATCCTGAATTTATCGGACACACATTTGCTGTTCATAATGGTAAAGAATTTATTCCTGTTTATGTAACAGAAGATATGGTTGGACATAAATTGGGTGAATTTTCAATGACACGTAAATTCGGTGGTCACGGCGATGATAAAAAGAAAAAATAATCTGGAAAGGATGATATAAATGGAAGCAAGAGCAGTAGCAAAACACGTTAGAATTGCTCCTAGGAAAGCTAGACTTGTAATCGATCTAATACGTGGAAAAGACGTAAAAGAAGCAGATACAATTCTATCAAACCTAAATAAAGAGGCTTCTAGATTAATTCACAAAGTTTTAAATTCAGCAGTAGCAAACGCTACAAACAATCTAGAACTTAATGAAGATAACTTATATGTTAAAGAAGCCTATATCAATGAGGGACGTACTTTAAAAAGAGGACGTGCCGGGGCTAAAGGAATGCCAAAACCAATATTAAAAAGATCAAGCCACATTACAGTGGTTGTAGGTGAAAAGTAAAGGAGGTATTTGAGTGGGTCAGAAAGTTAGTCCAGTCGGACTTAGAATCGGAATTAATAAGACTTGGGAATCTAATTGGTACGCTGGAAATAAAGATTTTGCAAAATTTCTAGGTAACGACTATAAGATTCGTAAATTCTTAGAAAAAAGACTATCAAATGCTGCCGTTTCTAGTATACAAATAGAGAGAAATAGTGGCAAAACCGAGATAATTATCAATACAGCAAAACCTGGTGTCGTAATTGGTCACGGTGGAGATGAGATAGAAAAAATAAGAAAAGAATTAACAAGAGTTGTAGATGATGAAATACATATTTCAATTAAAGAAGTTAAAAACCCTAATCTAGATGCTGCTTTAGTTGCAGAAAATATCGCACATCAAATAGAAAATCGTGTTTCATATAAAATTGCTCAAAAGAAAGCAATTAGAAATACTATGAAATCAGGAGCAAAAGGTATTAAAACTTGGGTTTCTGGAAGACTTAACGGAGCAGAAATAGCCAGAGGTGAAGGATATACAGAAGGTAAAGTTCCAAGACATACCTTAAGAGCAGATATAGATTATGCTAGTAAAGAAGCAAACACAATCTATGGGAAAATAGGTGTAAAAGTGTGGATTTATAAAGGCGAAATCCTTGCTTCAAAAGAAGATAAGGGAGGTAAAAGAAATGGCAGTTATTCCAAAAAGAACTAAATATAGAAGACCTCATCGTCTAAAATATGATGGAAAAGCTAAAGGAAACACTACCCTATCATTTGGAGATTATGGACTAAAAGCTTTAGAAGGTGCATGGATAAGTCAACAGCAAATTGAAGCAGCCAGAGTTGCCATGACACGTTACATGAAACGTGGAGGAAAAGTATGGATAAACATATTTCCACACCTATCACTTACCGCAAAAGGTATAGGAATGCGTCAAGGTAAAGGTAAAGGTGCACCAGAAAAATGGGTAGCCGTTGTTAAAGAAGGAAAAATCATGTTTGAAATTGCCGGTGTGAGTGAAGAAGTTGCTAGAGAAGCACTACGTTTAGCAATGCATAAACTTCCAATTAAATGTAAATTTGTTATGAAGGAAAGTGGTGAGACAAATGAAAATTAGTGAACTAAGAGAACTTAGTGATAAAGAACTAAAAGAAAAAATATCACAGTGCAAAGCAGAACTATTTAATTTACGTTTCAGTCAAGCTACAGGATCCTTAGAACAACCTAGTAGAATAAGAGAACTCAGAAAGGCAGTTGCGAGAATGAAGACAATTCTTCGCGAACGTGAATTAGATATCTAGGAGGAATTTATGGAAAACATTAAACAAGAATTAACTGGAAGAGTAGTAAGCACAGCAAATGATAAGACAATTACAGTTTTAGTTGAAACTCACAAAATGGATAAAAAATATGGTAAGAGAGTTAAATACTCTAAAAAGTTTGCTGCACACGATGAGAACAATGTAGCTAAAGTAGGAGATATCGTAAGAATCGCCGAAACAAGACCACTATCAAAAACTAAACATTATCGTCTAGTTAAGGTAGTTGAAGAAGCTATTATATTATAACTAGAAGGAGGAATTATCTATGATAGCGCAGGAGAGCCGTTTAAAAGTTGCTGACAATTCAGGTGCTCGTGAACTTCTTGTTATTAGAGTGCTAGGTGGCAGCAAAGTTAAAACCGGAAATATTGGAGACATAATTGTCGGAACTGTAAAAAAAGCAATGCCTGGTGGAACCGTTTCTGAAGGGCAAGTCGTAAAAGCAGTTGTAGTAAGAACAAAATATGGCCTAAGAAGAGAAGATGGATCATATATCAAATTTGATGAAAACGCATGCGTTATAATCAAAGATGATAAAAGTCCAGTTGGAACTCGTGTATTTGGACCAGTAGCTCGTGAATTACGTGAAAAAGACTTCATGAAAATAGTTTCACTAGCTAAAGAAGTATTATAAAAATTGGGGAGGAATAATATGAAAATTAAAGTAGGAGATAAAGTTACCGTTATTGCCGGAAAAGATAAAGGCAAAGAAGGAACTGTTACAAAAACCCTTAGATCCACAGACAAAGTAGTTGTCGAAGGAGTTAATATAGTAAAAAAACATATTAAACCTACAAGTGGAGAAGATGGAAGAATAGCTGAAATAGAAGCCCCAATACATGTATCAAATGTCATGCTTTACGACGATAAAGCAAAAAAGGCTACAAGAGTAGGCTATGAAAAAAAAGACGGAAAAAAAATTAGAATATCTAAAAAATCTAATAAAAAGTTTGATTAAGATTTGAAAGGAGGGCATTTATGAACCGCCTAGAAAAAGAGTATAAAGAAAAAATCGTACCAAACTTAACTGAAAAGTATGGTTACAAAAGTGTTATGGCTGTACCACGCCTTGATAAAATAGTTGTCAATATGGGTGTTGGTGATGCGACTAGTAATAGTAAACTAATTGATGCAGCATGCGAAGATTTAAAGACAATTACAGGTCAAAAGCCAATAGTTACAAGAGCAAAAAAAGCAATCGCCGGATTTAAAGTAAGAGAAGGACAACCAATAGGATGTAAAGTTACTTTAAGAGGTGATAACATGTATAACTTCCTAGATAAACTTATCAGTATAACACTTCCACGTGTTAGAGACTTTAGAGGTATAAGTCCAAAGTCATTTGATGGTAGAGGAAATTATACATTAGGATTAACTGAACAACTTATATTTTCAGAAATAGATTATGACAATGTTGTAAAAGTTCGTGGAATGGATATTGTGCTTGTTACAACTGCACAGACAAACGAAGAAGCTTTAGACTTACTTAAAGGTTTCGGTATGCCGTTTAAAAAATAATAGGAGGAATTTATGGCGAGAAAAAGTATGGTAGTAAAAGCTGGTAGAGAGCCAAAATTTAAAGTGCGTAAATATACTAGATGTCAAATTTGCGGCAGACCACATTCAGTATTAAAAAAATATGGAATATGCCGTATTTGCTTTAGAGAGTTAGCATACAAAGGGCAAATACCAGGATTTACAAAATCAAGTTGGTAAGAAGGGAGGACTTTATATGGTAGTATCAGATCCAATTGCTGATATGCTTACGAGAATCCGTAATGCAAATCAATTAAGATATAAAGAAGTTGAAATGCCAACTTCAAAGATGAAAGAAGAAATTGCGAGAATTTTAAAAGAAGAAGGATATATATCTAATTACAAAGTTAAAGAAGAAAAACCACAGAGTAAATTAGTATTATCTTTAAAATATGATAAAAAAACGCGTGTAATAACTGGACTTAGAAAGATATCTAAACCAGGACTTCGCGTGTATGCTAAAACAGATGAAATCCCTAGTGTATTAAATGGATTAGGTATTGCAATCGTCTCAACATCAAAAGGTGTTATGACAGGAAGAGATGCCAAAAACAAATCATTAGGTGGAGAGGTTTTAGCCTATATTTGGTAGAAAGGATGGTTTTATGAGTCGTATAGGAAATAGAATTCTAAACGTACCTGCTGGCGTTACTGTAGAAAATAATGGTAATATTGTAACAGTAAAAGGACCTAAAGGAGAACTTTCTACTGAAATAAACAAAAATATTACTGTAAGCGTGGAAGGAGAACAGTTAAAAGTCGAGAGAAAAAGCGATATGTATAAGCACTTTCACGGAACAGCAAATGCCAATATTAGTAACATGATTGAAGGAGTTACAAAAGGTTTTGAAAAGAAATTAGAAACTGTTGGAGTTGGATATCGTTTCGATGTTCAAGGAAAAAAACTAAAAGTAACAGCAGGATATTCACATCCAGTAATGGTAGATATACCAGAAGGAATTACTTGTGAATGTCCAAGCAATACAGAACTTACTATTAAAGGTATAGATAAACAGTTAGTTGGAGAATTTGCCGCTAACGTAAGAAAGATTAGAAAACCTGAACCTTACAAAGGTAAAGGAATTCGTTACCAAGATGAGCACATCATCAGAAAAGTTGGTAAAAAAGCTGCTTAAGGAAAGGAAGAAGAATTATGATTAAAAAGGTAAATCGTAATGAAGTGCGTAAAGCTAGACACACAAGAGTAAGAAATAAAATCTCTGGAACTAAAGAAACTCCAAGATTAAACGTGTTTAGATCAAACAGTAACATATTCGCACAGATCATTGATGATACTAAAGGAGAAACTTTAGTAAGTGCTTCTTCAATTGACAAAGAATTAAAACTAGAAAATGGTGGAAATGTAGAAGCAGCTATTAAAGTTGGAAAACTAATTGCTGAAAGAGCAAAAAAAGCAAAAATAAAAAATGTAGTATTTGATAGAGGTGGATACCTTTATCATGGACGTGTAAAAGCACTAGCAGAATCTGCACGTGAAAATGGATTAAATTTTTAAGGAGGGAATATAAGTGGAAAGACGAAGAAGAGAAGCCCGTCCAAAAATATTTGACGAAGAAGTTATAAGTATTGGCCGTGTTACAAAAGTAACAAAAGGTGGTCGTCAACTACGTTTTGCCGCAACAGCTGTTGTTGGAGATCGTAAAGGTAGAGTTGGAATCGGTTCAGGAAAAGCAGCAGAAGTTCCAACAGCAATCAAAAAAGCCGTTGCCGCCGCTACTAAAAATGTAACAAACGTTGCCATTGTTGGCGGAAACACAATCCCACATGAAGCAATAGGAACAAGAGGAGCAAGTAGAGTACTTCTTAAACCAGCAGTAAAAGGTACAGGAGTTAAAGCAGGGGGACCTGTAAGAACTGTATTAGAACTTGCTGGAGTAAAGGATATTTTATCTAAGTCACTTGGTTCAAGCACTAAAATAAACATGGCATATGCCACACTAGATGCATTAAAACAGCAAAAAACAGCCGAAGAAGTTGCAAGACTTCGTGGTAAGAAAGTAGAGGAATTATAATGAAACTAAATACTATAAAACCAAACGAAGGCTCAGTTAAAAATAGAAAAAGAGTTGGAAGAGGACCAGGATCAGGAACAGGTAAAACAGCTGGAAGAGGAGAAAATGGTCAGAAATCTAGAAGCGGAGGAGGAGTTAGAGTAGGTTTTGAAGGTGGTCAAACACCATTATTCAGAAGATTACCTAAAAGAGGATTCTCTAACGCTAGATTTAAAAAAGTATATGCTGTAATTAATGTATCAGAATTAAATAAATTCAAAGATGGTGCAGAAGTAAATCCAGAAATATTAAAAGATATGGGAATAATAAAAAACGCTTTAGATGGGATAAAAGTACTTGGAAATGGTAAATTAGAAAAGAAATTGACAGTTAAAGCTAGTAAATTCTCATCTTCTGCTAAGAAACAAATAGAAAATCTAGGTGGAAAAGCAGAGGTGATCTAGTCTTTATGAAAAAGATCAAAGGATTTTTCAGTCCTGCAAATAAGGACCTTAGAAAAAAAGTATATTTCACATTTTTCTGTCTATTCATATTTAAACTAGGTACATCTATAACAGTACCAGGAACATCATCAGGATTAAATATGGGATTTTTAGAACTATTAAATGTAATGAGTGGAGGAGCCATGCAAAACTTCAGTATATTTGCATTAGGCGTAACACCATACATAACAGCATCCATCATAATGCAACTACTACAAATGGATATAATTCCGTATTTCTCAGATTTAGCAAAACAGGGACAGACAGGAAGAAACAAATTAAATCAAATAACTAGAGTATTAGGTATAGTACTTGCATTTGTACAAGGATATATGTTCTCATTCGCATTCATTAAAAATGGAACAGTTGCCCAGTATTTAGAAGTATCATTAGTAATGACAGCTGGAACATGTCTTCTACTGTGGATTGGTGATGAGATAACTAAAAAAGGACTAGGAAATGGAACATCATTAATAATAATGGCAGGAATACTTGCTACAACTCCGCACATGTTTACAGTAGCCTATTCATCATTAGTTTCATCTGCATCAAACACATGGCTTGGAATAGGACTATTTGCCCTATTTGTAATAGTATACCTAATAGTTGTACTTGGAGTACTATTTGAAGAACTAGCAGCTAGAAGAATACCAATACAATATGCGAATAAAACAAACAACGTATTTTCAAGTAAGAGATCATATATACCATTTAAATTGAACTCAGCAGGAGTAGTACCAGTTATATTTGCATCCGCACTTATATCAGTACCAGCTCTAATAGCTCAATTCTCAAAAAATGATAAGATGATGGATTTTGTCCAAAAATGGTTAAGTCTATCATCACTAACAGGGTTTATGCTATTTGTAGTATTCGTACTAGCATTCTCATTCTTCTATACATTTATCGTTATCAAACCAAAAGAGATGAGTGAGGATTTACAAAAATCAGGTGGATTCATTCCTGGAATCAGACCTGGAAAAGAGACAGAAAAATACATAAGTAAAGTATTAATAAGATTATCTGTAGTAGGATCAATATTTCTAGCTATAATAGCAGGATTACCATACATACTAAGTATGACTACAGATCTACCTACTACCGTATCAATCGGTGGTACAGGACTAATAATTGTCATAGGTGTTATATTAGATACTTATAAACAATTAGAAAGTAACCTAATCAGTCAAAGTTATAGGAGGAGAAAATGATTATCACATTAATCGCCCCTCCTGCGGCTGGAAAAGGGGCTATTTCAAACCTTATCTATGAAAAATATAACCTTCCACATATCTCTATAGGAGATTTACTTAGAAATGTTGAAGATGAAAAAATCAAAAAACAATTGGAAGAAGGCGCATTCGTAGATAACGAAATAGTTTCAAAACTGTTAAAGATGAGAACTTCAAAACAAGACTGTAAAAGAGGATTTGTCTTAGATGGTTTTCCGAGAAACCTAACTCAAATAGATATATATGAAGAAATATGTAGAGAATGTAATAAAAAAAGCATAATAATAGTCTTAGATATAGATAAAAAAATAGGTGAAAAGAGAATAACCGGAAGAAGAGTTTGTCCAAATTGTTCATCAGTTTACAACACAAACATAAAAGAAAACATGCCGCAAAAAGAAGATTCATGTGATAAATGTCAAACTAAGTTAATTCATAGAACAGACGACAGCCTAGAAACATACAATCATAGATATGAAATATATGAAAAAGAGACAAAACCTATAATAGATTATTATTCAGATAAAATAAATCTCTACCACATTGATGGAACTAAGTCATTAAAAGAAGTATTTAAAGATATTGATAGAGTAATAAAGGAGAATATATGATAAGCATAAAGACACCAGATGAGATAGAAAAATTGAAAATTGCTGGAGAAATAACTGGAAGTACTCATAATTACATTAAACAGTTTATAAAACCGGGAATAACAACCAAAGAACTTGATAAACTTGCTGAAGAATATATATTAAAAAGAGGCGCAACTCCATCATTTAAAGGTTATGACGGATTTCCAAATGCTGTATGTGCTTCAATAAATAATGAAGTAGTACATGGTATTCCAAGTAATAGAAAGCTAAAAGAAGGAGATATAATATCTCTCGATATAGGAGCTTGCTATGAAGGATATCACGGAGATTCAGCTTGGACATATCCTGTTGGAAAAATAGATGAAAAAACAGATTATTTACTAAAACATACTGAAAAATCACTATTTAAAGGTCTTGAAGCAATAAAAGATGGCTGTAAAGTAGGAGATATTGGATATGCCGTTAGTAAATATGCAAAAGAACATAACTTAAGTGTAGTTAGAGAATTAGTAGGTCACGGAGTTGGAAGTGATGTTCATGAGGAGCCAGATGTACCAAATTATGGTGCGAGAGGTATAGGTCCAACATTAAAAGAAGGTATGGTGATAGCTGTAGAGCCAATGCTAAACCTAGGAACTAGAAAGATATATATTAAAGAAGATGGATGGACTATAATAACTGCAGATGATAAACCATCCGCACACTTTGAACACACAGTTTTAGTGACAAAAGATGGATATGAAATATTGACTAGGAGGTGATAAGATGGCTAAAGAAGCAGTCATCGAACTAGAAGGAGTAGTAACAGAAAAGTTACCACGTGACGGGTTTGTAGTTGAACTCGAAAATGGACAAAAAATAATGGCCCACGTTTCTGGTAAAATGCGCATGCACAAGATTCGTATTTTACTAGGTGACAAGGTAAAAGTAGAATTATCACCTTATGATTTAACACGTGGGCGTATAACCTATAGAGTAACTAGGTAGGAGGAATATTTATGAAAGTTAGACCATCAGTAAAAAAGATGTGTGATAAATGTAAAATTATCAAACGTAATGGAAAAACAATGGTTATTTGTGTTAATCCTAAACACAAACAAAGACAAGGTTAAGGAGGTAAAGTAATGGCACGTATTAAAGGTGTAGATGTACCTAATAATAAGAGAATTGAAATCGCACTAACATACATTTACGGAGTTGGAAGAAGTCTTTCAAACACAATTCTAAAAGATGCCGGAATTGATAAAAATAGAAAAGCCGGAGAATTGAGCAATGAAGAACTTGTAAAAATCCGTGATGAAGTTAACAAATACATAACTGAAGGTGACCTAAGAAGAGAAGTAAATATGAACATCAAAACAAAGATGGAAATAGGATCTTATCAAGGTAACCGTCATAAAAGAGGATTACCTGTTCATGGACAGAGTACTAGAAGAAATGCCAGAACACGTAAAGGTAAACCAAAAACTATAGCTAATAAGAAAAAATAAAGGAGGATATTATGGCTTATAAAGCAAGAAAGCGTAAGGTTAAAAAGAATGTCCCAGAGGGTAAAGCTTTTGTTCATTCAACATTTAATAATACAATCGTAACCTTAACAGATAAAGATGGAAATGCGATTAGCTGGGCTTCTGCTGGAACATTAGGTTTTAAAGGAAGCAAAAAGTCAACCCCATTTGCGGCAGGTATGGCTGCAGAAGCCGCTGGAAAAGCAGCAGCTGATATGGGGATGAAAAAGGTTGAAGTATATGCGAAAGGTTTAGGTTCAGGACGTGAAACAGCAATAAGATCATTACAAACTGCAGGATTAGAAATTACATCAATTTCAGATGTAACACCTATCCCACATAATGGATGTCGTCCACCTAAGAGACCTCGTGGATAAGAAAGGAGCTCTTTATGAACTTTGAAAAACCAGAATATAAAATTGTAGAATATGTCGAAAATAATCATTTTGGAAAATTTGAATTAGAACCTTTAGAGAGAGGTTTTGGACTAACACTTGGAAATGCCCTTAGAAGAGTAATGTTATCTTCAATGCCAGGATCTAGAATAGTTGCCGTTAAAATTGACGGAGTTATGCATGAATTCCAGACAATAGAAGGAGTATTAGAGGATGTAGTTGCTATCATTCTAAATTTAAAAAGTGTAGTCATAAAAAATGAATCAGATGAAGTTAAAACTGCAAAAATTTCAGTACACTCTGAAAGAGTAGTAACAGCCGGTGATATAGAATGTGATGACGACGTAGAGATAATCAACAAAGATCAAGTAATCGCAACACTATCAAAAGGTGGAAAACTTGATATGGAATTAATTATTGCAAACGGAAGAGGATCAGCAATATCATCAGAAAACAAGAAATACATAACAGATGCTACACTAGGATATATTCCAATTGATTCAAATTTTTCACCAGTTGAGAGAATTAGTTATGATGTGGATAAAGCCCGTGTTGGACAAGATGCTTCATATGATAAACTTACAATGGAAGTTCAGACAAATGGATCAATAAAACCAGAAGAGGCGATGGCTTTAGGTGCAAAAATATTAATTGAACACTTGAACATAGTGACAGATTTATCAGAGATAGCTGATATTACAGGTATTATGAATGCTAAACAAGAAGACAGTAAACTTAAAAAACTAGAGACATCAATTGATGATTTAGATTTTTCAGTAAGAGCATACAACTGTCTTAAAAGAGCAAACATTAATACACTTGGAGATTTAACACAAAAAACAGAATTAGAAATGATGAAAATACGTAATTTAGGTAAAAAATCTTTAAAAGAAGTAATGGACAAAATTAAAGAGATGGGGCTTAAATTTCGTGAAGAAGATTAATAGTTAGGAGGAATAATATGGCTTATAGAAAACTTGGCCGTGATAACAAACATAGAAGAGCAATGCTTGCTAATCTAACTCGTGACGTTATTAATAATGAGTCTATTAAAACAACCGAAACTAGAGCAAAAGAAGTTCGCAAGTTCGTAGACAAAATGATTACATATGGTAAAGATGGATCACTTGTTGCAAGAAGAAAAGCACTAGCTTTCATGCACAATGACAGAAAGACCGTAAGTAAAGTATTTGATGAACTTGCCCCTAAATATGCAAATAGAAAAGGTGGTTATACAAGAATTCTAAAATTAGATGAAAGAAGAGGAGACGACGCTTTAATGGTAATTTTAGAATTAGTTGAAGGAGATGCTAAATAAGGCATCTTTTTTTTATAAAAAAGGTGTAAATGTGATATAATGTTAAAGTAGGAGGGTATGACATGAAAAAGAGTTTAATAATATTTATAGTTTTACTATTTGCATCACTAGGACTGTTTACCTTTTCTGATGCAATACTTCCAGAAAAAACAGTAGTAAAAGAAAAAGAATATAAAGAAAAGTCGCCAGAAAATTTAGAGGAAATAGGAGATAAATTACTTAATATAGTTAATGAATATAATTTATATACATTAAGTGAAAACGATAGTATTATATCTTATAGTACTAATTTATCAGAATCACAGATTAAATCAATGTATTTATATTTTAAAAGTAATAATATTATAATTAATAAAGATAACATAGATAAATACATAAAAGATTTATGTAATGAAATAAATACAGATTATCCAGATATAGTATTTAATCAATATCAAGCTTCAATTGCAACATATGATAAAAAGAAAAAAGATTACATAGTAAATGAAGAAAACTATGATATTCCTTTAATTAAACCAATTATAATAAAGAAAAATAACATTGAAAAAATAGGAGATAATTACGTATTAACAGTATCACTAGTATATAATAACGAAATATCTTACTTCACAGACCCACTTTATAAAAATAAAATCACTAAACTTGATAACAGAGAACTAGAAGATGCAAAAACATACTATGAACAAAACTATGAACAGTTTAAAAAAAATAAACCACTTTATAAATATATATTTGAAAAAGAAAATGACACTTTCTATTTAAAAATATACGAAACAGAATAATAGAGGAGCTGATAAAATGTTCAAATTTAGAATGATTGCTGAAAAAAGAGAATGGACATTATTTGGAATTTGGTGCTTATTACTGATTTATTTAGTTCCAGTTGCCCTTTTAAATCTTCAGCAGTTTTTAAAAGCAGACATGAACAATTTATTTTATGGATTTAATCCATTTCCAGCATTTGCGCCAGGGTACATTGGATTTACAATACTGTGCTATATATTATCAGTTGCGGCAAGTTTTTACGTGGTTAGAGATAAATTCTTCGAAAAAACAGATAAAAAATCAAAAGGATACTCTAGATGGATGACAGAAGCAGAATTAAAAAAAGAATTAAAACAAGTAAACGTACAGGCTGAAAAAGCAGAAGCTGGTGGAATTCCACTTATCAATAATGGTAAAAAAATGTGGGTCGACGATGGAGAAGGACACAATATAATTATAGGATCAACAGGAGCAGGAAAAACACAAGTCGCAATTTTCCCATTAGTTCACTCACTATCAAAACATGATGAGTCGATGATAATAACCGACCCTAAAGGTGAAATATATGAGACAACTTCAGACATGTTAAAGAAAAAAGGATATAATGTAGTACTATTAAACTTTAGAAATCCACAGAATGGAAGTGGATGGAATCCTATGCACCTACCATATAAATACTTCAAAGAGGGAAATGTAGATAAAGCAAACGAACTTACAGATGACCTTGCAATGAACATATTATATGATGAAAATGCTCAGAGCCAAGATCCCTTTTGGGAAAAAACATCAGCCGATTATTTTTCAGGAATATGTCTAGGACTATTTGAAGATGCAAAAGAAGAAGAGATTAATCTAAACAGTGTTAATCTATTTACGACAGTTGGTGAAGAGAAATGCCCGCCAAATTCAGTATACGTAAATGAATACTTCAAAAGCAAAGATCCAAACAGCCCAGCGTATATTTCAGCCTCATCGACAATAGTATCACCAAAAGATACAAGAGGAAGTATATTATCAGTATTTAAACAAAAAATCAGACTATTTGCTGCAAGAGAAAACTTATCAGAAATGCTTTCACATAGTGACTTTGACTTTGAAGATATAGGTAGTAAAAAGACAGCTGTATTTATAATAGTTCAAGATGAAAAAAAGACTTATCATTCACTTGTTACAATATTTCTTAAACAGTGCTATGAAGCTTTAGTAGATTATGCACAAAAAAATGGTGGAAAACTTCCTTATAGAACTAATTTCATACTAGATGAGTTTGCCAACATGCCACCATTAAAAGATGTTGATGCAATGGTTTCTGCCGCAAGATCTAGAAGAATGAGATTTTATTTTGTAATCCAAAACTATGCTCAACTTTCAGAAGTATATGGCAAAGAAAAAGGAGATACAATTAGAGGTAATTGTACAAATATCTTATATTTAATTAGTACAGAATTAGAAGCGCTAAAAGAAATATCAGAAATGTGCGGAGAATATGAAATAAAAGAAAAAGATAAAGATGGAATAGAACACAAAGAGACAAGACCACTAATTACAGTAAGTGATCTACAAAGATTGAAAATGGGTGAAGTAATACTTCTTAGACTTAGAATGAATCCATTTAAAACCAAACTAAAACTAAATTATCAAATTAACTGGGGAGAGTCAGAAGGTCAAGGAAAAGTAGAATATCCACAAAGAGAAAAAGAAAAAGTACATATATTTGATTTAAAAGGATATGTAGATAAAAAAAGAGAAGAAAGACAAAAAAACTTATTAAATTCACTTAGTGGAAACAATAATACATTTCAAAATAAATCAATACAAAGTCAAAATGTACTTCCAAATTTAAACACTTTAAATAAACCTAAAACAGCAGAAGATATTTTGAAAAACCTAGATAGAAAAATAGAAAATATCTCCAAAAAACAAGAGCCAGATTTAATGAAACCAATGAATGATGATAAATAAAAAGTAGAAAAATCTACTTTTTTTCTACATATTTTAATATTTCTTCACTATCATCTAAATGAACCTTAGTATGACCTAATATCTGATAATCTTCATGACCCTTACCTAAAAGTAATACAATATCGTCTTTATGTATCATATCTAAAGCCTTTTTAATAGCTTCCCTTCTATCTAAACAAACCTCATAATTATCCTTTTTTACCCCTTTTAAAATATCTTTCATTATATTATCAGGATCTTCAGTTCTTGGATTGTCATTAGTAAAAATGACATAATCACTGTACTCAGATGCAATATTCCCCATAATAGGTCTTTTCATAGGATCTCTGTCACCACCGCATCCAACTAAAGTTATAACCCTGGCCTTAGCAAGTTCTCTATAAGCAGTAACAACCTTTAAAACTGCATCAGGTGTATGAGCATAATCTACAACCGCAAACCCATCTTTAACCTTATATGTTTCACACCTTCCTTTAGGTGGATTAAGTTTAGAAGTAATATTTAAAATATCATCAACATTAATCCCTAAACTACAAAGTATTGAAACCATCGTCATATAGTTATATACGTTAAACTTACTAGTTAAATTAGTAGTAACACTATAATCTTTTCCACCATATTTAAAAACTATATCAGTGTGATCTGGATGAATATCAAAAGATTTAATATCATAGTCAGCATTACCAATTCCAAAAGTCTTAGGATAGTTAGATTTTTCAATAAATCTACTTCCAGCCTCATCATCTTTATTAACTATCATAATGCCATTATCTTTTAAATAATCTACAAGTTTTAACTTGCAATTTAAATAGTTTTCCATAGTTTTATGATAATCTAAATGATCTTCAGTTAAATTAGTAAATGCGCAGACTTCATACTTAAGCCCCTCAATTCTATTTAAATCTAAAGCGTGAGAACTAATTTCCATAATTACATAATCAACATCATTATCTAAACAGTATTCAAGCAATTTATAAATAGTTAAAATTTCAGGAGAGGTATTAGGTAAAACCTCAGAATAATCTCCACATAGAAATCCCAATGTTCCCATGTAAGCAGCTTTCTTGCCAAGTAGATTTAAAGCTTGATAAGCAAGATAAGCAGAAGTAGTCTTACCATTAGTACCCGTAATTCCAACTAACTTTAAATTCTTAAAATCACCACTGTACTCATCAACTAATTTCTTTTGAAAATACTTAGCAGAATCTTTAACTACAGTTACAGGAATAGAAACATCCACATCCTTCTCAGCAATAATCTCACTAGCACCATTTTCAATTGCAGACTTAATAAAATCATGACCATCTACAGTATAACCCTTAATAGCCACAAAAGTTTGCCCTTTTTTAACTTTTCTAGAATCAGTTTCATATTTAATCATTAAATTCACCTCTATCATATTCTACATAATTAAATAAAAAATGTGATAATCCATAAATAAATATAACATAGTTATATATTAATAACAAGTTATAAAAATAATCAAAAAAAACTAAAATCCACAAAAAATCCACAGAAAAAAATCCTTATAAAACAAGGATTTATTCACTTCTTAAAGATTCAACCGGATCTTTCTTAGCGGCCATCTTAGATGGTATAGTTCCAGCAATGACATTTAAACCAGTACTTAATAATACTAGTATTAAAGCAGTACCAAATGGCATTTTTGCAATACCAGGTATTTTACCTAAAGCTTCAACTATCATACTAATTTGAATACAAAGTACAAAAGCTATAAATACACCTAGTAATCCAGCAACCGCTCCTTCAATAATAGTCTCAGCTCTAAATACTCTAATTATATCTCTCTTAGAAGCACCAATTGCCCTTAAAATACCAATTTCTTTAGTTCTTTCTAAAACACTTATATAAGTTATTATACCAATCATTATAGATGAAACAATCAAACTAATAGCTACAAAACCAATTAAAACAAATGAAATAATGTTAACTACGTTAGATATGCCACCAATTAAATTCTTCATCATATCAGAGTATTTAATAACTAAATCAGTTTTACCACTTTTTTTAACTTCATCATTATATTTATCGATAAGTTTAACTATCTTATCTTTAGACTCATAATTTTTTGGATAAATACTTATAACAGAAGGTTCATCAATATCATATACACCTAATTGCTTAGTGATAGCATCATATGTATTAGAAATACCATCAAATTCCTGACCAGTAATCACATTGGTAGTTTTATTATTGATCTGTCTACCATATATACTAGTCTTACTAATTTCATCAATAACATATTTAGTAAGATCACTTGAATAACCTACATAACTAGAAGAAGAATCTTTTTCTTTAACAACACCGACAATCTTAATATCAAGACCATTATCAATAACATTCTTCATATATTCAGAATCATTACTATAATCGATAAAAATACCATTTTCTTCTTTATAGTAATCAGTATTTAAAATTAACTTATAATTCTTATTGATTAAATCATTATAAGAATAACTAACAGACTGAACAGAATAATTTTCATCATTCTTTAACTTATCCATGTCTTCACTTAAAGTCTTTCTGTCTTTAATATTTAAAGCATATAATAGTGAATCACTAATAATGTTATCCTCGCCGACAACTAATACAATCTCATCATATCTCTTAGGTAAAGATCCAGCTAAAAGTTCAAACTTTTTCTCATCATTTAACATAGTTTTAAATACAGAACTAACTTCATCAGATGTATTTAAATCAGAAGGATTAACCTTTAAATAATCAGTAGTATAGACTTGTAAATCCAAATCATATGAATATATAATATCATTAGAATACTTCTTAAATGAGTTATTACTATCTATATATTTTTTAAACTCTTTAGTGTTATTTTTTCTAGCAACACCTTTAGAAGATGAACTAGAACTTTTAACAATATCATCTTTAGAACAAATATGATTTTTATCACACTTTTTCTGATTTTTAGCTTCTTTTAAAGCCATACTAATAGAACCAAATAGATCATAATTAACTTTTTCAATATTTATAGGATAATCACTGAGTGAATCTTTCTCAATACTTTTCGCATAATTGTTAACTCCATTTGAAAGCGATAAAATAAGAGCAATTCCGATTATACCAATTGAACCGGCAAAAGCAGTTAAAAATGTTCTTCCTTTTTTAGTTAATAAATTGTTAAAAGAAAGAGATAGAGAAGTCAAAAGCGACATAGAAGTCTTTCTCATTTTTTTCTCATTTTTAACTTTTTCTTTACCATCAAAAGGATTACTATCATTTACAATTAAACCATCTTTAAGTTCAATTATCCTATTAGAATACTCCTTAGCTAAATCAGGGTTGTGAGTTACCATAATTACTAATTTATCTTTAGCAATCTCTTTAAGTAAATCCATTATTTGAATGCTCGTTTTAGAATCAAGTGCACCAGTTGGTTCATCTGCAAGAATAATTTCAGGATTATTTACAATAGCCCTTGCAATAGCCACCCTCTGCATCTGCCCTCCAGAAAGCTGACTAGGTTTTTTATTAATGTGCTGCTTTAAACCAACTTTAGTTAAAGCATCTATTGCCCTTTTTTTTCTTTCAGTTTTAGATACTCCAGATAAAGTAAGCGCAATTTCAACATTTGCTAATACAGATTGATGCATAATCAAATTGTAATTTTGAAATATAAAACCAACTCTGTAATTACGATAAGAATCCCAATCTCTATCATCGTATTTTTTAGTGGAAATACCATCGATAATTAAATCGCCAGAATCATATTTATCAAGTCCCCCTATAATATTTAATAGAGTAGTCTTACCACTACCACTAGAACCTAAAATTGAAGTAAACTCATTTCTTCTAAAATTCACATCAATTCCTTTTAGTACAGTCTGTTCGTTTTCACCAGCACTATAACTTTTTTTTATTTTCTTTAGTTCCAACATAAAAACACTCCTCGCTCATATTGTATCAGAAAAACAAAAAATTTCAAGTTTTAACATTTTTATGGTCATAAAAAAATTATTTATATATTATAACAAAAAAAACCAGCCTTTAAAAGACTAGTTAATATATTATACTCGAAAAAATCAAGTAATCTTCCTCTATGGGGCGGAATATCGGGATCGAACCGATGCATAACGGAACCACAATCCGCCGTGTTAACCACTTCACCAATTCCGCCATTTAAAAAGACATATATATTTTACCAATAAATATGTCTTTTTGCAAGTCTTTTTTTACTTTTCTCTATTGTCCATTGAAAGTAATAATTTGATATCTTTTTCAGTAAGACGAGAAAACTCATTTTCACCTCTAGAATCACCTTCAATTAATACTTCAGCAAGTTTTCTTTTTTTATTTTGAAGTTCTAAAATCCTCTCCTCAATTGTACCCTTACTAATTATTCTAATAACTTCAACAGTATTCTTTTGACCAATTCTGTGAGCCCTATCAGTAGCCTGATTTTCAACTTGCGGATTCCACCATAAATCCAAATGAATGACAACTGTGGCTGAAGTCAAATTAAGTCCAGTTCCACCAGATTTAATAGTTATCATAAAAACATCAGTGTCGTCATTATTAAAATTATCCACAAGTTCCATCCTTTTTTTCGCAGAAACCTCACCAGAAATATAATAATAAGATACTTTATTGTTACTTAAATGTTGACCAACCATATCCAAAGCCTTTTTATAAGAAGAAAACAGTAAAATCTTATGACCATTAGACTTCTCCATATTGATTATCTCCAGTAACTGTTGAATCTTAGAACTTTCACCCTTATAGTTATCAAAGACCAAAGAAGGATCAATACATATCTGTCTAAGTTTAGTGAGAAGCTGTAATATCTTAAATCTAGCCCCTTCAAAACCTTCAGTTTTTATCATCTCTTCCATACTTTCCTTAGTTTTTTGAACCTCAAAGGCATATATTTTTTTCTGTTTATCATTAAGTTCAATAAATATATTGTTATCAATCTTATCAGGTAAATCTTTAACAACATCCTTTTTCTTTCTTCTCAAAATAAAATACTTAATCTGCTTATTTAAACTATCCAATCTTCTAACACTATCTTCTTCCATATTCTTAACATTATAGAGAGATTGAAACTTCTTATTATTAGCCAAATAACCAGGCATTATAAAATCAAATATACTCCAAAGTTCCATTACAGAATTCTCTAAAGGAGTACCAGTAAGCGCAATTTTAACATTAGAGTTTAACTTTTTAACCGTTTTAGTCACACCAGCATGAGGATTCTTTATATTTTGCGCCTCATCTATCGCAACGAGTTCAAACTTCATTTTCTCATATGTCTCAAAATCATTTCTAACTAGACCATAAGAAGTTATTAAAACATTTGTATCTTTATCACTTTTAAGCTCAGCAAGTCTTTGCTCTTTATTAGCTGAAAAAACCTTGTAACTTAAATCAGGTGAAAATTTATCAAATTCCTTTTCCCAGTTATAAATAAGAGAAGTAGGAGATACAATAAGTATCTTAGAATTAGGTTTTTCCTTTAAGATTAATTTAATTAAATAAATAAGTTGAATAGATTTTCCAAGTCCCATTTCGTCTGCAAGTATTCCACCAAACCCAGTCTTATAAATGTTATAAAGCCATTTAACCCCATAAGATTGATAATCTCTTAAAATTTTCAACTCATTTTTAGATAAATCAATATTTTTATCTTTGTATTCATAAAAATTTTTAATAAGATCGTCAAATTGATTGTTAGTAGAAATTATTCCCCCATAACCACTTCTCAAACTATCCAAGTAAATAGCTCTATATTTTGGAATTACACCATGGCCTTCATCTATTTCTCTATTAGATAGACCCATCTCATCAGTTAAAGACCCAATTTTCTTTATATTTTCATCTTCAGACAAATCAATAATATTTCCATTTTTAAGTTTATGATATTTCTTTTTACTTTTAAGAGAGGATAAAACATCAGACAGTTCATCATCCTCAATTCCATCCAAATTAAATCCAAAAGACAAAATATTATCTTGACCGATAGAAAAAGATACAGAATTATTAGACCTCTTAACAATATCAGTTCCTTTAATTCTCTCAGATGTAAATACTTCATATTCATTCAAAGAGAATATACCTTCCTCTAAAAAATATCCTATGTCGTCAATGTCATCTAATATTATTTTACCATCCTTTACATCAAAATTAAGTTCTTGTAATCTCCCAAAAATATTACTTTCATAACCTTCATCTCTAACTATCCCATCAACTTTATCAAATATATTGATTTCTTTATCACCATAGTTTAATTTAACTTTACACTCTATATCATTATATCTAAAATCGAAATATAGTCTAGCATCAGGACTTTTAGTTATCACAATTTCATCAACATCATCGGATATATTAATATTGTTTTTAACAATAGGAATAATGCCATTTGTAACCTTATTGATGTATTCCTTTTTAAAGGCAAGTCCATCAAGTTCATTTTCTCTTAAGTAGTAAAACAGATCCATAAGTTTTTTAGAAAGTACGTAAAGCCTACTATCATCATATATATATCTAGCTCCCTTAACTAAAGTAGAAAAATCTTTAATGTTCTCAATTGTTAAATTGAAAATGTCTCCATCTTTAGTTAGATTTATAATAAATGGATTTTCATCCGATACCCCAAAGTACTGTCTATCATTAATAAAGTATTCCCTATCCTTAAGTAATTTCATAAATGAATCAATATTGTTACTAAATATAATGTCACCACTATTATCAGAAGTCCCTCCACCATCATCAGTAAAATCTAAAATTCTTTTATCTTTACTATCAAAATAGTGAAAAGCAGGATCATAAGTAAAATTTTTACTCATTTTATAAGGCGTTTCAGAAATATAACTGCTTTTAAAAGAAGTATATTTACCTTTTAAAGTGTACAATCTTTCTTCTCCAATTCTGTATCTGACTGATAAATAGTAACCGTGATAATACTCATAACCACTATCTAGAGATATCTCTAAATTTAATCTTTTTCTTATATTAGAACTTTTTGGTCTATAAAAGGTATCTATTATTTGTGAACTGATATCTAACATGTAAGACATATCATTATAATTTTCATCACTAAAAAGTTCACTTTCATATTTTAACGCACAAGCAGCTACATGTTTACAAGAGTAATAATTGTAAAACTGAGGACATTCACATTCGTAGCTATCAAATTCCCTACTGTTTATATCAGTACTTATATTGACATTGTAATAAAAATCACCTCTTTGAGATTTAACTCTAAAATATAAATCTTTTTTATCTCCGTCTAATTCTGTTTTTAAAAGTTTTATAAATCTCGCATTATAGTTTAATCCCCTAATAAATGAAGAAGGACCAAGTTCTTCAGTAATATAATCATACATCTTTTTCACCTAAATTCACCTCTTAAAATATAATACTATAGCTTTAAATAATAGGCAAATAACTATACTCCTTTTATATCGTAACATACCATAATCTAGGAGGTAATTAGATGAATAACTATTTCAATATGATTAAAAGTCAAAATGAAAAATCAAACAAAAGTGATATAAAACTAAAAAACAAACTAAAAAAACAAGCTGGAGATAACATGACCTTTAATATGCCCGGTTATAATAATGACTCAAATCCATCAAATCTTTACGACGTATATAACGGTTTTATAAGAGGAAATATGTTTAAACAGCTTTATAATAGGTACAAATTAGATAGACCATATGACGTTAAACCAATGAATAGACAAGCAGAAATACTAACAAAAGTCGATGCATATTGTTTTGCTGCTCATGATTTAAATCTATATTTAGATACACATCCAAACGATAGAGATATGATAAAACTGTTTAAAGAACTGTCTGAAGATTCTAAACAGGCAGTAAGAGAATATGAAAAAGACTATGGACCACTATTTGTTGATTCAAGTACTTCATACCCTTGGCAGTGGAACACATCACCATGGCCATGGGAAAACGATTAAGGAGGTTTTATAGATGTGGAAATATGAAAAGAAACTGCAGTATCCAGTAAACATAAAAAATAGAGATTTAAATATGGCTAAAACCATATTGACACAGTATGGTGGACCAGCAGGCGAACTTGCAGCCGCATGGCAATATCTAGATCAAAGATACATAATGCCAGATGATAGAGGAAAAGCCCTACTTACAGATATTGGAACAGAAGAACTTGCCCATGTAGAAATTATATCAGCAATGTTATATCAACTAATGAAAGGAGCTACCAAAGAAGAATTAAAAAAAGCTGGATTAGACAGCCAATATGCTCAGTTTGGTAAAGACCTGTTCCCATCAGATGCATTTGGAAATCCATTTACAATGACATATATAAAAGTTTCAGGTGATTACATAGCCGACATCGAAAGTAATATGGGAGCCGAACAAAGAGCTAGAGCAACCTATGAACACCTAATGGACTTAACAGATGATCCTGATGTGTTAGGTCCACTTTCATTTTTAAGACAAAGAGAAATAATACACTACCAGAGATTCAAAGAACTGAGAAATTATTATTTAGAAATGAAAACCGACGGATAAATCTGTTGGTTTTTATAATAGATAAATATCACAAAAAAACCATTTTTGATGTATAATAAAAAAAGGTGAAATAATTATGAAGTATGACATAAAAGATGGAGATTTAATCATAACCCCAAACCACATAAAAGAAGAAATATTAAAAGAAATATCAAAAGATAAAAAAATAATTAACTGCAAATTCATGACATTAAACAAACTAAAGGAATATCTATTTAAAACGTATGATGAATATACCTTATATAGAGTAATGAAAAAGTATAATTTGAAATATAAAATAGCCAAAGAATACCTAGATAATATATATTTTAAAGATGTAATTTCAATAAATAATTACTTAAAGGAAAATAATCTACTAATAAAAAAAACTTTTCCAAATTTTAAAAGAATAATCATAATAGGTTACAAAACATTAGAACTATACATTTTAGATAGATTAAAAATGAATGTACAATATTTAAATACTAAAGAAGAAAAGTATATTCATCAAGTACACGAATTTAATAATCAAACTGACGAGATAGTATATATAGCTGAAAAGATAATTGAAAACTTAAAAGAAGTAACTCCAAATCAGATCAAATTAGTTATTCCAAATAGTGAATATATAGTAGAAATTCAAAGAATATTTAAAATGTTTAATATACCTTTAAATATCAAAAATAACAGTAAAATATACTCATCAAAGACAGTAAGAGATTTCATAGATGTTTTAAAAAAGACAAAAGATATGAATACTTCATTAGAATTAATAACAAAAAACGAAATATATAATACTATAATAGACATAATAAATAAACTTTATAAGATAAAAAACGTAGATGACACCTACATCGAAATACTGGAAAACAAATTGAAAGAAACATCACAAAAAAATCAATACAAAGAAGGAGCCATAGATGTAATACCATTTGAAGATATCCACAGTAAAAATAACTTTTACTTTATACTAGGATTTAATCAAAACAATATCCCTAAAATATTTTCTGATGATGATCTTTTGTCAGATAAAGAAAAAAAACACCTAGGAATGTTTACATCTATAGAAAAAAACAAACTAGAAAAAGAAAAAGTAAAAGACATTCTTACCACATATCCAAATATATATATATCATACAAATTAGAAGATAAATTTTCTACATATTACCCATCATCAATGATAAAAGAATTAAACTTAGAAGTGATAAAAGGAAGAAAGCCAAAATTAAAGTATTCAAATGATTATAATAAAGTACTACTTTCCATCCTTTTAGATGATTACATAAACTATGGAGAAAAAGACAAAAGGTTGTACCCACTATGTAGTACATATAAAGATATAGAATATAAAACATATATTAATGAATTTAAAAAGATAAGTAATTTAAAACAGTATTTACCAAAACCATTTAACCTTTCATATACATCTATAAATAATTACTTTTTATGTCCATTTAAATTTTACATCGAAAACGTTTTAAAACTAAGTAAAATAACTGATGATTTTCCAATATTAATAGGTAGTCTAGTACATTATACACTTCAAAACATGTATGAAAAAGACTTTGACATTGACACATGTTTTAATACATACCTAAAAAATGTAGACATTTCACCCAGACAAGAATTTTTTATAAAAAAGATAAAAAACATTTTAAAAGAAGAAATAAAGGTAATAAAAATCCAAGATAATAATTCAAAGTTTAAAGAAATAATAAATGAAAAGAAAATCACAATTGACAAAGGAAATAACATTACATTTACAGGCATAATTGACAAAATAAGTAAACTAGATGATTACATAATTATTACAGATTATAAGACAGGAAGCAATATGTCAAATCTAGAAGGAATAGACGAGGGATTAAATCTTCAACTTCCCTCGTACATATACCTGATAAAAAAAGGACTAAATAGAGATTATAAAATAGCTGGTTTCTACCTACAAAAACTTCTTCATTCTAAACAATTAGACAAAGATATAGACATAACTGAAAATTTAAAATTAAACGGTTATACGATTAACGATGAAAAAATAATAAACAAAATCGATAAAACATATGAAAATAGTAAAACAATTAAAGGTATGAAAAAGACGAAAACCGGATTTTACAAATATGCAAAACTAATTGAAGAAAGTGAAATAGAAAAAATAGAAAACATAGTAGAAGAAAATATAGAAAAGGTAATTAAAGGAGTAGAAGAAGGATATTTCCCAATTAAACCAAAAAAAGTAAAAAGAAAAAACATAAGCTGTAAATACTGTAAATATCAAGACTTGTGTTACTATAAAGAGGATGATATAAAGTATTTAAAATTAAAACCATTAAAAGAGATAGTAGGTGATCAAAATGCCTAACTGGACTAAAGAGCAGCAACAAGCAATTCTTGAAAAAGGCAAAAACATAATCGTATCAGCCGGAGCGGGAAGTGGAAAAACTGCAGTATTAACCGAAAGAGTAATAACACACTTAAAAAATGGAGTAGATATAAGTGATTTATTAATACTTACATTTACCAATGCCGCTGCCGCTGAAATGAAAGATAGAATAAGGACAAAGATAAAAGACTATGAACAGTTAATTGGCCAGTTAGATAAAATAGACTCGGCCTACATTACAACATTCGATGCATTTGCCTTATCACTTGTTAAAAGATACAGCTACTTATTAAATATACCAAAAGACATAACCATTATAGAATCTAGTTTCATAAATTTAAAAAAAGAAGAGATATTAAATGAACTATTTGAAGGTTATTACACTAATAAAGATGAATACTTCTTAAAACTTATAGATGACTTTTCAGTAAAAAACGATAAGGAGATATTTGAAAACATAATCTCACTATATAATAAGATTTCAAATACTTATGATAAAGAATCATACTTAAAAGATTACACAAAAAACCATTATGACGAAAACAGAATAAACTCATATATAGATGAATACATCAAATACATTCAAACAAAAAAAAATGATATAAAAGATAATATAAAAAACTTAAGTCTATATGTAGATGGAACATATATAGAAAGGGTAGATAATCTCTTAAATTCTTTTTTCGAATCAAATAGTTATGAAAACATGAAAAACAACATAATAACAAAACTTCCAAATATGCCAAGAGGTTCAGAAGAAGATGCAAAAGATATCAAAAAGGAATTAGTAAATAAATTAAAAGAAGTAGAAGAACTATTAAAATATGAAAATGAAAAACACATAAAACAGACATTATATAAGACAAAGGGTTATACAAAAATAATTACAGAAATATTATTAAAATTAGATAAAAGACTATTTGAATACAAACTGTCTAAAAATGCCTATGAATTTATAGATATTTCCAATATGGCCATTGATCTACTAAAAAACAATGAAGAAGTTAAAAATGAACTAAAAGAAAAATTCTACGAAATAATGATAGATGAATATCAAGATACCAATGATCTTCAGGAGATGTTTACAGGACTTATAGAAAAGAATAATGTGTATATGGTTGGAGATATAAAACAGTCCATATATAGATTTAGAAACACTAATCCAAAACTGTTCAAAGATAAATACAACTTATACAGTAAAGGAGAAAAAGGAATAAAGATAGATTTAAATAAAAACTTTAGATCTAGAAATGAAGTTTTATATGGCATAAACAAATTATTTGATAAAATAATGGATGAAGATATTGGAGGAGCTGAATATAGACATGAACACAGAATGATATTTGGAAATAGTACATACAATAATGTAAATAGAGAAAACTACGATTTAGAAATATTAAACTATATAGATTTAGAAGAATACTCAAAAGAAGAGATAGAAGCCTTTACAATTGCCAGCGACATAAAACAAAAAGTAGAAAAAGGCTATGAAATAATGGGAAAAGATGGTAAATCTAAAAAGATTAAATATGAGGACTTTGCCATATTGATGGACCGCTCATCTTCATTTAATATGTACAAAAAAATATTCGAATATCTCCAAATACCTCTAGCCATATATAGAGATAAAAAAATAACAGATTCAAAAGATATAAAAATAATAAACAATATATACACACTCATAATAAATATCCACAGCAAAAACTTTTCAAAAGATTTTAAATATTCATTTATATCAGTATCTAGAAGTTATTTATATCAAACAGACGATGATATAATAATTAAATCATTAAATAATTATAGAAGGACAGATCTATTTAAAAAATGTGAGAATTTATCAAAATCATTAGATGAAAAGACAAATGAACAGTTAATTAAAGAAATAATAGATACATTTGAAATGTATAAAATGACAGTTAAAGATGCAGATGTATATGAACACCTAACTATTTTAGATTCACTGATCAAAATAGCCCAAAACTTAGATGAATTAGGATGCACTCCATATGAATTTAAAGAGTATTTAACAAATATTTTAGAGAAGGGACTAGACATCAAAATAAAACTAAACAAAGGAAGCAAAGATGCCGTTAAAATAATGACAATACATACTTCAAAAGGTTTAGAATATCCTCTCTGTTACTATAGCGGTCTATTTAAAGAATTTAATATAAGTGATTTGAAACAAAAGTTTTACTATGAAAAAAAATATGGAATTATAACCCCATATGTTGAAGAAGGACTAAAAACTTCTATACTAAAAATCTTATTAAAAAGAAATTACTTAAAAGAGGAAATATCAGAAAAACTTAGATTATTCTATGTTGCCTTAACGAGAGCGAGAGAAAAAATGATTATAGTTACAAGCATAACACCTAAAGAGTTTAAAGGAACAAATATTATAGATAGTAGTGTAAGACTTAAATATTTATCCTTTAAAGATATAATAGATTCAGCTTATGAAATAGTAGAAAAATACATAAAAAATGTAGATACATCAAATATAAATTTATCAAAAAGCTATAACATATCAAAAAAATCATTTAATAAGAATAAGTTTATGACAGAAATGCCCATGAAAATAGAAGAGATAAACATACCTATCAAAATAAAAGATAAAAAACACTTCTCAAAAACAACACATAACCTGCACTCATATAGTGAATCAAAAAACATTGAAATGGGACTTAAGATGCACGAGATATTTGAAAGATTTGATTTTAGTAAAGAAGATTACACAAATCTATCAGATTTTGAAATAAAAAAAATAAAATCATTTATTAAAACGGGAATATTAAAAGATGCAATCTCTATAATTAAAGAGTATGAATTTATATATGAAGAAAAAGAAACAACATATCACGGAATAATAGATTTACTAATTTTAAAGAAAAAAGAAAACATAATAGTTGATTACAAATTAAAAAATATAAATGATAAAGAATATATTAATCAGTTAAATGGATATAAAAAGTACATAGAAAATGTAACAAATAAACCTACACAGATTTATCTATATTCAATATTAGACGAAGAGATAAAACAGTTATAAAAAAAATTAAAACAATTGAAAAAAAACATAAGCATATGATATAATGAAAATGTAAATACGAAGGAGGTATAATTTATGGGTTTAATTTTAGCCGCAGCTAAAGCCGTTGGAAGTGAACTACACGATCAATGGAAAGATTTTGTCAAATGTGAAGACATGGACATGAATACTTTAATGGTAAAAAAGACGACAAAAAATGGAGTTATTTCAAAGGGAAGTGGAATAATTGTCGCTCCTGGTCAAATAGCAGTCATATACGATCAGGGAAAAATCCTAGATGCAACCGCTGAAGAAGGAGTATATACATTCGACTCAGAGACATCACCATCATTCTTTGCTGGACAGTTTGGAGCGGTATTTAAAGATATGTGGACTAGATTCACATATGGAGGAAATGCTCCAAAAGATCAAGCAGTATTCTTTATTAATGCAAAAGAAATAATGGATAACAAATTTGGAACGCAGACACCAATACCTTGTTATGACTTTGACCATATGATTCCAAATGCTATGACAGGAGGAGTAAACGCATTAAGAGTAGATGTAAGAGCATACGGTAATTATACATTTAAAATATCAGACCCAGCAGTATTTATGAAAGAATATGCTGGAACAGGTGAAATAGTTACTAAAGATGTCATTACTGAACAGATTAGATCAGAAGTAATAGATACTTTTAAAAGTGTCATCAATGAACTAGGTTCAGAAAAATACAAAATAGGTATTGTTGGAATGCCAAGCCAAACAGGAAAAATAAAAGAGATAATGAGTGAAAACGTATATGACGAAGGAGTAAGAAGAAGAGGTCTCCAAATAGTTGCCCTAGTCATAGAATCGATAACTCCAACAGAAGAATCTGCAAAGAAAATCGACGAATACGAACACAACTCAAACAGCAGAATGCAGCAGGGAAGAGTACTCGACGTTATGGATCATGCAGCATCAAATTCATCAGGAGCAGCAAATGGATTTATGGGAGTTGGCATGATGAATATGGCATCAGGCGGAATGAATACAGCAGTTATGCAAAATGCATTTACTGATGATACACCTAAAACTGAAGAAAAAACAGAATCAAAAGAAACTAATTCAAATGCAAAATTTTGTACAGAATGTGGAACTAAACTAGAAGGAGCAAAATTCTGTCCTAACTGCGGAACAAAAGTAGAATAAAGAGCGATAACAATAACCACACGCTCTTTTCATTTAGAAGGAGTTAATTATGAAAAAGAAATGTTTATTTTTACTAGCGCTTATCTGCCTATTATCATGTATCATAAATATAACTCCGCAAGGAGTAAAAGCAGACTCAGGTTTTGATTCAAGTTACAGTAGTGGCTCATCAAGTTCAGGTTCATCTTGGAGTTCATCTTCATATTCCAGTGGCTCATCAAGTTCATATCATAGATATGGTTCTTCTAATTATAATGACTCAGACTTTGTCGCAATGCTCCCAATAATCGTATTTATTGTAATTATGATTATAATAGCTATAAGAAATCAAAATAAAACTACCTATACACCATTTAAACTAGATCACTCTAAAGAAGTGCCAGATGAAAAAGTAAAAGAATTTATAGAAGACTTTGATAAAAATACATTCTTAAATGATAGATTTAACGACTATAAAAAAGTTCAAGAAGACTGGATGAACTTTAACTATGACAGTTTAAGAGAAAACCTAACAGATGAACTATATAACCAGTACGAGATGCAGTTAGATACACTAAAAGCAAAAAATCAAAAGAATGTCATGACTAATATTAATTATCATGATTCAATGATTACCGATATTAATAAAGAAAATGGACTAATAACTGTAACTATGGAAATGTTAGTATCACAAATTGACTACTTAGAATCAGATGGAAAAGCAGTTAGAGGAAATAAAAACATACCTATGAATATGCATTATGAATTAAAATTTGTTCTAACAGATATTGAAATAAACACCTGTCCAAACTGCGGAGCAAAACTAAATGCATCAGCATCCAACAAATGTGAATATTGCGGAAGTGTAGTATCAAAAGTTGGAAACAAGGCAGTACTAAGTAAAAAGGAGAATCTAAGACAAAAATGACAGTAGAACAGTTAATACAAAAAGATAATTCATTTTCGGAAAGTGGCTTTATCTCAAAAGTAGATAATACATTTATAATGCTATTGTCAGCAATAATGACAGATAACATGCCGAGAGTAAAACATAAAATAAGTGATGAACTATACAATAAATACACAAATTACGTAAACGAATTAAATAGTAAAAATACTCGTCAAATGTATGATGAGTTAAATGTTAAATCAACACACATAAATGAAATAACAGAAGATGAAGAAAACTATATAATAAAAGTACTTTTAGTATCTAGATACATGGACTATTTAGCAGATAAAACTACATTTAAATTAATATCAGGAAACAATACCTCTAGAGTAGAAAAAGACAACATACTTACTTTTAAAAAGAGAAAAAACGCTCAAACAGAATCATCTGCAAGAGTGTGTCCATCATGCGGAGCAAACATCGATGCCAATAGTACTGGTATATGTCCATATTGCGGTTCGTCTTATAATACAGAGAGTTACGATTGGATACTTACAGATATTGGGTGATTAATTTCACCTTTTTATATTGATGTAAACTAGTTAAGATGATATAATAAAACAGGGTAGAAAAATGAAAAACAAACACTTTATATTAATAATGACAATAGGAATATTGCTAATAGGACTAAGTACATATAAATCAATAGAAGTTAAAGCTGATTCAGGATTTGATACTAGTTATAGTTCTGGAGGATCAAGTTCAAGCTCACATTCTAGTTCAGGCTTTTCATCAAGTAGTTCATATAGTTCAAGCAGTTACTGGGGAAGTAGTAACTATGAAAGACGTGACCCGGAAAGCTGGGAAATAATATCGGCACTAATCGTCCTTATTGTAGGAATAATAATTGTATTTAAAAAAGCCGGTTTTAAAAAAGAAGATTTTATAAAATTAAAAGAAGCAAGTGAAAAATATGCTGAAGAGTATAAAAATGCACAAAAATATGCGGGAGAACAAAGAAAAGAAAAACAGAAATTAATTGAAAAACACATTAAAACTGATATAAATGTATTTTTAAACGATAGATACTTAGACTATTTAAAAGTTCAAGAAGATTGGATGAACTTTAATTATGAAGGATTAAGAGAAATTTTAACAGATGAATTATACAATCAATATAAAATGCAGTTAGAAACCCTAAAAGAAAAAAATCAAAAAAATGTAATGAAAAGATTTAAATATATAGGTTCTTACATACTAGATATTTATGAGGAAAGTGAAAGAGTAGTAATTATAGTAGAACTAATCGTATCATTTGTAGATTACATAGAGCAAAACGGAAAAGTTGTTAGAGGTAAACGATTTAAGAAAATCACACATGACTATTTGCTACACTTTATTAAGAATACTAAAACAATAGATAAATGCCCAAACTGCGGAGCAAAAATAGAAGATAATAAATGCAAATACTGTGGAAGTATAATTCCGACAGCAAATAATAAATGGCTACTTTCTAAAAAGAAAAGTCTAAAACAAAAATAAAGAGGAAATACAAATCCTCTTTTTAAAGTTTCACCATTTTAGCTGTAAATTCATTACCTTTAACATCAACTAAAATAGTAGAATTAAACTTAACCTCTTCACTAATTATAGCTTTAGCAATCAAAGTTTCAATATTTCTAGATACAAACCTCTTAATAGGTCTTGCCCCATATTTCTCATCATAACTAGAATCAACTATAAATTTTTTAGCCTTATCAGATAGTATTATCTTAATCTTTTTATCATTAAGTCTATCATCAATTTCTTTAACTATTTTATCGAGTATTTCATAAACTACATCTTTAGAAAGACTATCAAACACAATTATTTCATCTATTCTATTGATAAACTCAGGTTTAAAAGTTCTTCTAAGTTCTTCAAGTACTTTATCGTTACCTTCACCTTCTAAAATGTAATCAGAACCTAAATTAGAAGTCATAATTATTATAGTATTTTTAAAGTCAACTGTTCTTCCCTGAGAATCAGTAATTCTTCCATCATCAAGTATTTGAAGAAGTATGTTAAATACATCCTTATGAGCTTTTTCAATTTCATCAAATAAAACAATACTATAAGGATTTCTTCTAACAGCCTCAGTAAGCTGACCACCATCGTCATAACCAACATATCCAGGGGGAGAACCTATTAACCTCGCAACAGAGTGACTTTCCATATATTCACTCATATCTATTCTTATCATGTGCCTCTCATCATCAAATAGTTCATAAGCTAAACTTCTTGCAACCTCAGTTTTACCTACTCCAGTTGGACCTAAAAATATAAACGAACCGATTGGCCTATTGGGATCTTTAATTCCAGCACGCGCTCTAATAATAGCCTCAGAAACTAAATGCAAAGCCTCATTTTGACCTTTAACCCTCTTTCCTAAATTATCCTCCAAATGTAATAATTTATCCTTTTCAGTTGATGCAAGTTTACTTACAGGAATATTTGTCCATTTAGAAATTATAGAAGCAATACTCTCATCATCTACAGTATCACTTAAAATGGCATTTTTATCTATTTTCTTAAGTTCAGCAAGTTCCTTTTCTAACCCAGGAATTACACCATGTTTAAGTCTAGCAATAGATTCATAGTCATACTTAGATTCAGCAAATTCTAAATCAGTATTTGCCTTTTCTAACTCTTCTTTTTTCTTGTTAATATCTAAATTGACCCTTTTCTCTTCCTCCCAAGCATCTCTAAGATTTTGCTCTTTTTCTTTAAGTTCACTTAACTTTTTATCAATTTCAATAATTCTATTTTTAGAAAAATCATCTTTTTCTTTTTTTAGAGCCTGTTTTTCAACCTCTAACTGCATAATTTTTCTAGTTAAAGTATCTAAAGAAGTAGGAACAGATTCAAGTTGTACTTTAATTGTAGCACACGCCTCATCAACTAAATCGATAGCCTTATCAGGTAAAAACCTATCAGTAATATATCTATCAGAAAGATTAGCAGCAGCAACCAAAGCCTTATCTTTAATAGTTACACCATGATATACTTCAAAACGAGATTTAAGACCTCTAAGTATAGTTATAGTATCAATTACATTAGGCTCAGACACAAGCACCTTCTGAAATCTTCTTTCCAAAGCTCCATCTTTCTCAATATACTTTCTGTATTCGTTCAAAGTAGTTGCTCCAATACAGTGAATTTCACCTCTAGCAAGCATAGGTTTAAGCATATTGCCAGCATCCATAGCCCCTTCTAAAGCACCAGCTCCAACAATCATGTGAATCTCATCGATAAACATAATAATCTCACCATCAGATTCCTTAACTTCTTTTAAAACTGCTTTTAACCTATCCTCAAATTCACCTCTGTATTTTGCTCCAGCGATTAAAGAACCCATATCAAGCTCCCATACAGTTTTATCTTTTAAACTGTTAGGAACATCACCTTTAACAATTCTCTGAGCAAGTCCTTCGACAATAGCCGTTTTACCGACACCAGGCTCACCAATTAAAACAGGATTATTCTTAGTCTTACGTGATAAAATTCTTGTAATAGATCTTATCTCATCATCCCTACCAATTATAGGGTCAACCTTACCATCTTTAACACTTTTAGTAATGTCTCTACCATATTTTTCTAAAGGTTTCTGTAAACCTTCCTGATACTCCTTTTCTGGATTCATTCCTCATCCCTCCTTTTTAACAAATACAATATACCACATACATTAGCACTTGTCAAGAGGGAGTGCTAAAAAAATATTTTTAAACAATTGGACTTTTTTTTTAAAATGTGTTAAATTATAGGAAAAGGAGAGAAAATATATGAAGAGAGTTAAATTTGGCATTAATGATGATGCAAATCTTTCAGCAGGATTTTCAAGAATTGATATGACTAATGTGTTAGGAGAATATTTAGACTCAATTAGTCTAGGAAATGAAAATTACTTAGTAACTAGAGTATTGCAATCAGAAAATGAAAAATATAATGGAAAAATCGATGTGAGAGAAATAGCTCAAGATGTTTGTACAGATGGTACCACTATTAATTATTCAAGTAAAGAAAAGTCAGAGATGTGTCTAAAAATGGAGCAATTATTCAACAGTCCAGAGGCAAAAGAACAACTTAGGATAGGAGAACCTGTTAGTGGAGTATTAAAACAAAGCAACGTGTCATATATGCCAGCAAACATAATAGATATTTTTAGTAAAAAACATTTTGAAGCACAGACAGCAAACGTAACTTCAGTTGATCCAGAGATATTTGAACAGTTAAAACAGATGACAAAAACTAGGATATCATCATTTAAAATGTACAGTCAAATAGTGAAATTTCAAAAAGAAACTTCAAAGACAAAATAAGAGCCATTCAAACTTGGCTTTTTAATATACAAGCAGATAATAATATGATATAATTCTAGAGAGAAAGAAAGGAGATAAATTATGTCAAAGCTAAGTAATAAAGCAGTTGTGACAATATCGATATCACTTGTAATAATTGGTCTTCTTATATTCTCGAGCGACTATTTAAAATCAAAAAAAGAAAAAGCATATGAAAAAGTAAGAATTTCACTTCAAACAGAGAAAGAAGATAATACGCCAAAAATAGTTGAAGAAGAACCTAAAATAGAAGAGCCAGTAGAAGTATTACCAAATGGATATTTAGGAATACTCACAATAGAAAAGATAAATCTCCAGCAAGGATTTTATGATAGAGATAATCCAGAAAACAACGTAGATAGAAATATTACATTCCTAGATCCAACAAATTATCCTGACGAAAAAAACGGAAATGTATTCTTAGTGGCCCACTCAGGTTCCAGTTCAATTGCCTATTTTAAAAATCTATACCAATTAGAAATAGGTGATATAGCATCAATAAGATACAAAGGAAAAACTTATACATATAAAATAGCAGATATATATACCGATATAAAAGATGGAACAGTAACAATCTATAGAGATAAAAATAGATCAACCCTAACAATGGTAACATGCACTAAAGATGATGAGACGAGACAAACTATTTATATAGCCTATTTAGAAAGTGTGAATTAACACAAAAACATCAATTTGACGAAAATGTATAAAAATGGTAAAATACTCACCGCTGTCTGAAAAAATATTCAAAAGAGGTGAAAAATGAAAACTGAACATATGATTAAGACATTATTAATCTTAATCACATTAACAGTTGCGATGAGTATTCATCCATTAATCACTGATGCATTAAACAGTGTAGATAGTGATAATTTATCAAAAATACCTTCTAATAAGAGACTATTAAAAACACCAAACGAACTAAAATTAGAGATGAGAACTGATGAATTAAAGAAAATAAGAGAAGAAAAGAAAAGGGCTGAGGAACTCCAAAGACAAAAAGAAGAAGAAGAAAGAAGATTAGAAGAGGAAAGAATAAGAGCAGAAGAAGAGCAAAGAAGACAAGAAGAACTTCAAAAAGAAGTATACAATGGATTATCCTTAGGAGAACTTACAGATAAATTAAATCGTTCCCTAAACTCCACATTATCAGGTAAAGGTGAAAACTTTGCAAGATTATCATCAGAATATGGAGTTGATCCGTATCTTGCAGTGGCCATAGTAATGTTAGAAACAGGGTGTAAGTGGGAATGTAGTAACCTTGTTAAAACTTGTAACAATGTAGGTGGTATGAAAGGTGCCGGAGGATGTGGAGGCGGAGAATATGCCGCATTCCCATCACTTGATGAGGGAATAGAATCATTTATGAGTAATCTAAATAGAAACTATTTCGCATATGGGTTAACCACACCAGAATCAATGGGTTCAAAATATGCAGCATCTACTACCTGGGCAGCACAAGTTAGAAGTTACATGAATGAAATAGAGGCTAAATAGTCTCTTTTTTCATTTTTAGAGAGATTATAAAATAATTATAATTTTCACAAATAATCTAGCCCTTTATTATTCAATAATTTATAGTTGATTTAAAAAAACGAAAACAATTTTACACAATTTGACACAAAAAAAATTATATGATAAAATTAACATCAGAAAAGTAGGAGAGATGATCTATGAATTTAAATAAAAAAGTTACAGGTATTGTAATCTTTGGAGTAGTCCTTTCACTAGTACTTCCACATTTAATAACAAACTTAACATCAAAGTCATTAAATTCAAAAAAAGCACACCTAGTTAATAGCTCATCAAAGGCAAGTCCAGATAGTGTTGCCATAAATACAAAAAAGGATTCAGCAGTTCCAACGGTTAAACAAACAGCTGAACCAGAAGTTAAAGAAGAAGCACCAGTAGAAGTAGAACAGCAACCCCAACCTGTACAAGAAGAAGTAAAACCAATTGTATATGATGGTATGACATTAGATGAACTCGCACAAAAATTAGATAGATCACTTAAATCTACTCTTTCAGGAAAAGGTATGACATTTGCTACACTAGCTATAGATTTAGGTATTGATCCATACCTATCACTAGCCATTGTTTTAGAAGAAACAGGTTGTAGTTATAATTGTTCAGCTGCAGTTAACAATAAAAACAATGTTGGAGGCATGATGGGTAGCGGAGGATTACTGTCATTTGAATCATTAGATGCAGGAATATCAGCCTTTATGAATAATTTGAAGAAAAACTACTATGATCAAGGACTTACAACTGCTGAAACAATAAATGGAAAATATGCATCATCAACAGCATGGTCAGGAAAAATAAATAACTATATTGAAAAAATAAGAAATACCTAAAACGTGATTTAATATCATGTTTTTATTTTCAAAAACTAGAACTAAAACATTACATATGGTACAATGTTATCAGGAAGTGAGTTTTAATATGAGTACTATTACAATATCAAATGAAATAAAAGATAGTGAAGAATTTCTAAATTGGTATAAAAATAATAGAACAGAAAAAATCAAATTCAAAGGAAAATCAGAAAAAACAAGAAAAATGAAGGCTTTATACAAATTTATAAAATTTCACGAAGAGACAAAAGAAAAATGTGAAATTAACATGAATAACTATAATAGTTTATTGTTAAATGAAGAAAATGAATTTATTAAGGAAGCTATGGAAAACTTCACATCATCAAATAGAGGTGGAAAGTATATAAGATCATCATTATGTGCCCTCGGATATAAAAGCTTTGGAAAAGAAGATGATAAATATATACCGCTATCAACCGCACTAGAAATATTTCAAACGTCAATTTTAATTCACGATGACATAATAGATAATTCAAAAACTAGAAGAGGAATGGACACAATACCAGTAAAATATAAAAAGATATATAGTAGTCCAATAAAGACAAATAAAACATATGAAAAAAAATTAGAAAACCTATCAAATTCACTCGCACTATGTATAGGAGATATGGGTTTCTATCTCGCAAATCAAATAATGACTAAAAATTACAGAGATAATAAAAACTTGGCAAAACTACTAGAATATTATAATGAAACAGCTATAAAAACTTGTAAAGGAGAAATGATAGATATCGCCCTTCCATTTTATGAAGAGTTCTATGGTAAAGAAAATTTAGAAAATCAAATAATAGAAATATATAAACTTAAAACATCTTGGTATTCTGTAGTAGGGCCATATGTAATGGGTGCCATATTATCAGGAGTAGATGATGAAAAAATAGAAAAACTAGAAGATGCACTTATGAACTTAGGTATAGCCTTTCAAATAAAAGATGACATTTTAGGAATATATGGAGATGAAAAAAAACTAGGTAAATCAGTACATTCAGACTGTGAAGAATATAAACAGACAGTTTTATATTCTTATGCAGTAAATACTAAATACAAAGAAGAACTTCAAAAACTATATGGAAAGGAAAACCTAAAACCAAAAGAATTTAAAAAAATACAAGATATCTTCATAGACTCAGGAGCAAAAAAATACTCAGAGCAGTTGATGGATAGACTTTTTAAAGAGAGTTTTAGTTTGATATTATCACTAGATTTTATAAAAGAAAAATATAAAGAGATATTAATAGGCTTTGCCGAATATCTAAAAGTGAGATGCAAATGAAAAAGATATTATGTATAATCTGCATCTTACTATGTATAGGATGCACTCAAACAAAACCGGAAAAAATTAAAACTTCAAATGGAAAGTCAAAAACATACCAATTTTTCAAAAACTTTGACATAGAATGTTACTATATATCATTTTTTGACAGAAACGTATCAAAAAATGACGATACAAAAATAATTATGGCAAGAGATAAAGAAAAATACTACTACGAAATAGATGGAGAGTCAAGAAGAGTTATAATTCAAAAAGATAATATTAAATACACACTAAACTATAATAATAAAACATATTCGAAAACTGAAAGTAGTATAGAAGATTACACTAAAGGAATAATTCCGAAAGATATAGATAAACTAAAGACAGAAGGATATGAAAAAGGAAAAGAAAAAGTTTATGGAAACTACTATGAATATGAAAAGTATAAAAATGAGAATGAAAATTCAATATATTACTTTAGTAATGATAAATTAAAATATATAAAATATGAAAACGCTTTAAGGAGCGTAATGTTAAAATTTAATGAAACAAAAAAGAAATACGACAAAACTATATTTGATATAAGCAGTGATTTTACAGAAATCACATATTAGAAAGGACGAAATTAATGAAAAAGATATTAACACTTATACTAACGATAATATTATTCATTCCACTAGCTCATGCCAAAACCATAAACCACTCATATGCAGAAGTGGGAAGCAATATAGATTTTAATGAAAACGTAAATGGTGCATCAGCTCTAGCAGGTGATAACATATCATCAAATGGATATGTTAATGGAATAAATTTAATAGCTGGAAATGACATAGAACTAAGAGGAACAAGCGAATATGCATTGACCGCAGGAAATGTCATATCGATAAATGGAAATATAAAAAATGATGCATTTATTGCTGGAAATATAGTAGATATAAAAGAAAAGACAATAATAGAAAGAGACACTATAATAGCTGCATCAGATGTTCAAATATCGGGAGTAATCCAAAGAAATGTAACCATTTATGCGGCAAAAGTAGATATCAAATCAGCAAACATTAAAGGAAATGTTAGAATAGTCGCTGAAGAGATAAAAATAGATGATCAGACAAATATTGAAGGAAAACTCTTTTACCCAAAAGATGCAAAAACTAAAATAAGTAGTAAAATAAAAAATATAACTAAAACACCAGCAATAACAAAAGACAAAGAGACGATTTTAGATATTGTTTTAAATAAAATATGGTCAGCCCTATCATTAATATTGATATTTGCTCTATTAACATTATTCACACCAAAAATATTTGAAAAAATAGATTACAAATATGAAAAATTAGGATTCAATAAAGTATTAGAACTTTTCTCTAAAGGACTTGTGTTTACCTTAATAGTTCCCGCAATTTCTATATTCTTACTGATGTTTCCATTTACAATTTCACTATCACTCATAATGACCGCACTTTATATTATAATAATATACTTATCAAAGATCTTTACCGCATATCTAATAGGATATAAACTTTGGCAAAAGTACATTGAGAAACAGTACATTCCATTAATATCTGGATTACTGGGATTTACCATATTATTCATACTAGATTTAATACCAATAATTAGTCCAATCATAGTTATAATAAGTTTAATGATAGGAATAGGAATGATTACCGAAATGTATAAAAAACAATCATAAAAATGTCAATAAAATAAAACTTACATATAATACTTTGAGGTGAATGATATGTATAGTATTTATGAAGTAGAGACAAATGATACCTTATCTTCAGTTGCAAACAAAGTGGGAATAAGCATAGATGAACTTGCGAGTATAAACGGAATAATGGCAGGAACAATCTTAACTCCAGGCCAACTTATAATAGTTCCTAATAAGACAAATGAAAATGAATATTTCAAAAGATATAAAATAAGGCCCAATGACACGATATATTCAATCGCAAAAGCAAACAATCTAAACCCATCAGATTTACTTAGACTAAATGGCTTAAATGAAAATGACATTATATATGAAAATGACACTATATTTATTCCAAGAGAAGGCGTAATATTTTACATAACAAAACAAGATGACACATTAAAGAAAGTATCAGAAAAGATGAACGTTAGACCAAATGATTTATCTAAACAAAATGACATAATTTATTTAACTAACGATCAACTGATTGTTTACAAAAAATAAAGAAAATTTCTCTTTATTTTTTTATCTACTTTTTTTTTACACAAATTTGTTATATAATTATTTATAAGGTGATCAAAATGAAAAAAATAATATTACTATTAGGAATTATATTTCTAGCAGCTTGCTCATCTGTTAAGACATATGATGAGATAAGTTATAAAGAGTTAAATAACATGCTTAAAAACAAAAATGACTTTGTACTATTTATAGGTTCAAGTAAATGTTCCCACTGCAAAGAATATGAAGTATCGCTAAATAAAATAATTGGAGAGTATAACTTAGATATTAAGTATATAGATATTACAAAACTATCAGAAGAGCAGTATAGTGAACTCACATCAAAAATACCGATATCAGGTACACCTACCACAGTTTTTATAGAAAATGGTGAAGAAAAAGATACATATAATCGAATAGTAGGAAGCGTCAAATACAGTAAAATATTAGAAAAATTAAAAGATAATAACTATGTAAAGGATTGATAAGATGACTGATAATTTAGGTAGACCGTTAAATGTAGTAGACGAAACATATGATAATATAGAACCATTAGATAAAGAAAAATATCCTATAATAACTAACTACTGCGAAAACTTATCTACAAAAAAATATGTAACTAACCCCGCTATATCTAGAGAAGATGAGATTAAAAAGACTATGATAGTACTTCTAACTCCAGATAAATCAGCTTTATTAGTAGGAGCAGCCGGTATAGGTAAGACCGCAATAGTAGAGGGAATAGCTTATAAAATACAAAGAGGAGATGTTCCAAACAGTTTAAAAGGATATAACATATTAAAGATTAACTCATCATCGATGCTTGGAACTATGGTAGTAAATGGTAAAACTGAAAGCGTAACAAACCTAGTTGTAAACGAGATAAAAAGAGCGCCAAAAACGATTTTATTCATCGATGAGGTACATACATTAATAGGTGGCTCTCAAGATGGACCGATGGACCTAGCTAACATACTAAAGCCAGCACTAGATAGAGGGGACATTAAAGCGATAGGAGCCACTACAACTATAGAATATGAGACATATATAGTAAGAGATAGAGCTTTTCTAAGACGTTTTGACAGAGTAGATGTAGAAGAACCAGATAGAGATGCTACTATAAAAATACTACTTGGAACCATACCGAGAATAGAGTATAAAACAGGTATAAAGATGATTAATAATCACTTCCTTCAGACATTACTCATGGAATCGATAGTAGATGCAACATCTACATATAAAAGAGTATACGGCCTTTCAGCTATGTATCCAGATGTATCACTATCAGTTCTATCAGGTGCATTTTCAAATGCCTTATTAGAAAACAAAACAGAAGTAGGCATAATAGACGTATATACAGCTATTAGAGATAGTAAGAGAATATACCCAGATAGTAGAGTCAAAGAATGTGAAGCCTTCAGAAATAAATTTGAAAGAATATGTTCAGATGAAGGAATAGTTCTTCCTGTAGTAAAATTAGAAGATATTGAAACCGATGAAATCATATAATTAGACAAAAGGAGGAAAAAATGAAAAAAATACCTAAAAAAAACTATTTAATATTAACTCTAATACTACTAATAGTAGTAGGAATTACATTTTATGCGAGAAGTTGGTACATAACAGCTAAAGAGTATTATTCAAACAATTCAGCTGTAAAAGATGTAGTACAAGAGATTAATGAAATTGATATTGGAAGTTATGTTATAGAAACGCCCAATTTTATTCTCTACACTTCATCAGGAACAAATTCAGATTTAAAGAATTTTGAAAAAGAATTTAAAGAATTAATAACACAGTTAGACATACAAAATAACGTGATATATTTAAACCTAGATAACGTAAACGTTAATGCTTTTACAAACAGTTTAAAAGAGAAATATTCATATAATGAGAAAATATCTAATCAAATATCAGATAGTTCATACTCTTCAATATATATTTTCACAAACGGAAAGATAAAGTATGTTTTAAATAATGCTAGTGAATACTCATCTTCATATATAAAATCACTATTAGAAAGTCAAGGGTATAAAAATGATTAATGTAGTATTATATGAACCAGAAATACCACAAAACACAGGTAATATTATGAGAACATGTGCAGCAACCAATACTAAACTTCATTTGATAAAACCACTAGGATTCAACCTAGATGAAAAATCTATAAAGAGAAGTGGAGCCAATTACATAAAAAACTGTGATTACAAAGTATATGAAAATTATGAAGAGTTTTTAAAGACAAACAAAGGAGAATTTTACTATTTTACAAGATATGGAACTACACCACCGACAGAGTTTAATTATGCAGATTCAAAAGAAAACATATATTTAATTTTTGGAAAGGAAAGTACTGGTATTCCTAAAGAGATATTAAAAGACAATTTAGAAAGATGTACAAGACTTCCAATGACTGATAAAGTAAGAGCACTAAACTTATCAAACTGTGTTGCCATAATGGTATATGAAGTTCTAAGACAGCAAAATTATAATGATTTACTTAAATATGAACCATTTAAAGGAAAAGATTATTTAGAAAACTTGCACCACAGCTAAAAACATGATATTATATTATTAGAATAAGGAGGAGTAATTATGGAAATATTCACAAATTGGATGTTTTGGGTAGTACTTGCAGGTATAGTATTTATATTTGCAATTATAGGATTTTTAGTTGAAAGTAAGAAGAACAGAAAAGAAAAGCAATCCACAGTAAGTCCAATAGAAAATAAAGAAGATACGCTTAATCAAAATATAACAAAAGCACCAGAAGGTAATACAATAAATCTTGATGAAGTGAAAACTGCTAGTGAAGATAATTTTAATACAATGCCACAGGTAAATGTACAAAACATGCCACAGCAGGTAGATGAAATAAAAGCAGAAGAACCAGCAGCACAATTACAAGTTGAACAACCATCGGAATCGCAAGAAAATCCACAATCAACAGAACAAGCACCACAACCGACTGTTCAAGAATCACATATTAAAACAACTAGTGAAACTCAAAACACAACTGCCGAATCTACAAAACCGAATAATTTACCTGATATTGCCGAAGAAGTTACTCAGGAAGCAGCAACACTATTCGACAGTGAAGATGATTCAGATGTTTGGAAAGTTTAAAAAGATGATCCACATCTTTTTTTTCTTAATAATGAGGAGGGGAAAATGTCATATAACATAGAAGAAAAAAGAATTAACGATATATATGGAGTACTGTATAGGCCAAAGATAGATAAAAAAATTCCAATAATTATATTTTCACACGGTCTTGGAAGCACACATAAAAGTGGCGATATTTATGCAAAACACCTGTCAAAACTAGGATATGCATTTTATGAATTTGACTTTAGAAATGGTGGAAACAAGTCAAAATCAGGTAATGACACAACCAAAATGTCAGTTATGACAGAAACTAATGACCTATTAGAAGTGTTAGAAGAAATAAAAACGTGGAACTTTATTGATCAAGATAATATAATTCTAATGGGAGCAAGTCAAGGCGGATTAGTGACAGCTCTAATAGCTCATAAAGTAAAAGTAAAACAGATAATATTACTATATCCCGCTTTTATCATTTGCGATATAGTCCATAAATACATGCCATCTATAGATAAAATTCCAGAAACATTTAACTTTCAAAACTGGGTTACATTAGGAAAACCGTATGCAAAAGACATTTGGGACTTAGATGCTTATACCGAGTCAAGCAAATATGAAGGTAAAGTATTAATCATTCATGGTATGTTAGATCACCTAGTTCCAATTACTTATTCAAAAAAAGCCAATAAAATTTTTAATAATTGCACACTAAAAAAAATTAGAAATGCAGACCATGGATTTTATGATGAAGACTTAAAAGAAGCATTAAAATACATAGAAGAAGTTTTAAAGTAAAATTTAATATTTATTTAAAAAGATAATTATGATATAATTTAATAGTATCGGAGGTAGAAAATATGACAGTAGAATCAATAAGTGAAATTGCCCGCAAATTAATAGATGTACTATTTGTGTGGGCACTATTTTATATAATATTAAAAAGTTTAAGAAAAAACATGAAGATGATAATGTTATTCAAAGGAATATTAGTGATAATATTTACCAAACTGATTTCAACTTGGTTGGATTTAGTTACAATAGGGTATTTTATCGACTACGTAATAGAGTGGGCACCCCTCGCACTAATAGTAATATTTCAACCAGAGATTAGAGATGCCTTAGAACAATTAGGTAGAGCTCAGTTCTTTACGAGAAAGAGAAACTTATCATTGTCAGAACTTGAAAACACTATAAATGAAATAGTTAACTCAGCAAATTACATCAAAAAGATGAGAATGGGTGCACTAATAGTGATAGAAAGAGATAGTAGCCTAGCAAGTTATGTAAGCAAAGCTCAAAAAGTATATGCAGATGTATCAAGTTCACTATTATCTTCTATATTCTTTAAAAACAACCCACTTCACGATGGAGGAGTAATAATCGAAGGAGATAAGATAATCTGTGCAGGTGCAGTATTCCCAACAAGTGACAGTATGGCAATTAGTAAAAGATTAGGTACTCGTCATAGAGCCGCTTTAGGAATATGTGAAAAGACAGATGCTATTGCTCTAATAGTTTCAGAAGAGACAGGAAGAATATCACTTGCTATGAATGGAGAATTGATATATAACCTTTCATTGGATGAAGTTAGAATAAGACTAATAGAATCACTCGCACCTTCAGGGAAAATACTTAGAAGTGCAAAAGGCGGTGACATAAATGAATAAAAAAGTAGGTATTATAGGAAGATTTTTTAGATTAATTGATAGAAAGATAGTAGTGCCAGTAACTAGACTTTTGATGAAAATTGGCAAAGTATTTAGCAGTTCAAACAAAGCACTAGAAAATTTCTTATCAAAAAGTAATACATTGCTATTTGTCTCACTAGTACTCGCAATTTTAATATTTATAGTAATAGATCAAAGAATGACAATATTTACAAACACAAGTGCAGAAGTGTTAAAAGATAAAAAAGTAAACGCAATTTACAATGAAGAAGCATATGTCGTAGAAGGATTGCCGGAAAAAGTAGATATTACTTTAATGGGAAAGAGAACAGATCTTTTTATAGCAAAGCAAACTTCATCAAAAGTATCAGTTGATCTATCAGGATATAAAGCAGGAACACATAAAGTAAATATAGATTATATTTCACCTTCAGATTCAATTGAATATAGTGTAAATCCATCAGTTGCCAATGTAAATATATATAATAAAGTGTCAGTTACTAAAACGTTAACTACAGATATATTAAATCAAGACAATTTAGATTCAAAACTAGTTATTGAAGATATAAAGACGTCAATTGATTCAGTTGTAGTCAAAGGAACAGATGATGAAAATGCAAATAACAGTTTAAAGAAAGTTGCTACCGTAAAAGCACTAGTTGACGTAGGTAGCATTACAGAAACTGGAAATATGACAATAAAAAACATACCATTAAAAGCATATGATAAAGATGGAAAAATGTTAGATGTTGAAATAGTTCCATCAAAAATCAACGTTGATTTATCAGTTACATCACCAAGTAAGACAGTTCCAATAAAAGTTCAACCAGAAGGAGAGATAAGCTTTGGTAAAGCCATTAGTTCCATTCAATTAAACTCATCAAATGTTGTAGTATATGGAAGTCAAAAAGCACTAGAACAAATCCAATATGTAACAGGTAAAATAGATGTATCAAATCTTAAAACAGATAAAGAATACAAAGTAGATCTAATTAAACCTAAGGGAGTAAAATCAATGTCTTTAAATAATGTAACCGCATCAATCACCTTAGGAACAGCAAGTGACATAGATATTCCAGACGTAAACATAGATGTCAGAAACCTCCAAGACGGATATACCGTTCAAGGATTAACTGAAAGTGATATTAAAGTAACAGTAAATGTTAAAGGCGTAGAATCCGTTATAAAAACCTTAAAACCCGAAGATATAAGTGCATACATAGATTTAAAAGATTATAAACCTGGAGAATACGAAATACCAGTTAAAGTTGAAGGCACAGACTCAAGAGTTCAATATCTTTCAAAAACAAAAAAGGTTAAAATAAAAGTAGTAGAAAAGTAGAATTCTAAAATTCTATTTTTTCTATATAAACAGTTGACTTTAAATATAAAAAATATTATTCTTATATTGGAGGAATAAAAAATGCTTAAAAAAATGAAAACAACTCTAATAGCCACATCAATTATCTATTTAATAGTAGGAATCACTATGTTAATATTTCCAGAAAATGTAAGTGATTTCATGTGTTATATGGTTGCGATTATGTTCCTATTTTTTGCTCTTGCGGGTATAGTTTTATACATGAAAACAGAAATTAAAACAGCTTATACCTCATCAGCTCTTATATTATCAATACTTATAGGAGCTTTTGGACTATACATACTTTTAAATCCGAGATCATTTATATCATTTATACCATTAGTAATTGGAATATTCTTAATTGCCGATTCAATTGGTAAACTTTCCGCTGCATTTGATTTAAAAAAGATGAATTATTCTAGTTGGTGGCATATGTTAATAGTCGCATTTCTAATATTGGGATTTGGATTCTTACTAGTCTTTAATCCATTTAAAGCAGTATCATTAAGTATAATGGTAATAGGAGGAATAATGATATTTAATTCAATATCAAACATAATTACACTATATAGCTATTCAAAAGCCGCAAAAGATGGAGAGAAAAAAATACTAGATGCAAAGATAGTTACAGTAAACGAAAAAACTTCCGAATGAGAAGTTTTTTTATGCGTTTTCAATGTGATTGAAAAGAATACCTATATTAATAATACCAGCTAATCCAACTAATATATATACAAGTTTTTCTAACATAGTTCCACTACCAAATATAGTAGATACTAAGTTAAAATCTAATATACCAATTAGTCCCCAATTTAATGCTCCAACAATTGTTAAAACGAGACATATCTTTTGTAAAGTTTCCATTTTTTCCACCATCCTTTTTCTATAACTATCATATCCATTTTTTTTTAAAATATTCATTCATATTATAAATAATTAAACAATATAATTTTATTGAAATTGAAAGATGGTGATTTTTTGAAAAAAATTTTAATTATTATTTGTTTTTGTCTAATTCTTTGTGGATGTGGAAGTTATACAGTTAAAGATGCACAAAAAGATTTAGAAAAGAAAATAAATAAACTAAAAGGGTATAGTTTAAACGGAGAAATGGAAATAATAAACAATGATGACATATATAAATATGATGTAGATGTAAGTTACAGTAAATCAGATAAATTTAGAGTTTCACTAAAAAATAAAACAAATAATCATGAACAAATAATTTTAAAAAATGATGACGGAGTCTATGTACTAACACCTAGTTTAAATAAAAGTTTCAAATTTCAAAGTGACTGGCCATACAACAATTCACAAGTATATTTACTTCAGACACTTTTGTCAGACATCCAAAATGACACAAACAAAAAATTCAAACAGACAAATTCAAATTACATTTTTACGACAAACGTCAACTATCCAAACAACAGTGATTTAGTTAAACAAAAAATATATTTTGACAAAAAACTTAATCCAGTAAAAGTTGAAGTGATGAATGACGAAGATGATGTTTTAATAAAAATGACATTTAAAAAAGTAGACTTTAATTCAAAACATAAAAATAACTATTTTGCTTTAGATGAAAACATGAAGACAAGTAAAGACGAAAAACAGACAAAAACAGTCAGTAAAATAGACGAAGAAATATATCCGATGTACATTCCCGATAATACAAAACTTGCAAAAAAAGAAACAGTAAACTTAGATAAAGGACAAAGAGTAATAATGACATTCGAAGGGGAAAGTCCATTTATGTTAGTTCAGCAAACTGCAACTATAACAGATGATGCAGTAATATCACTAGATGGAAATCCCTATCAGATGGCCACAAGTGTAGCAGCGATTAGTGATAACATGGTCTCTTGGATCAGTGATGGAATAGAGTATTATGTCGTATCAAATGATATGTCCGAAGAAGAACTAGTAACAGTTGCAAGTTCAGTTGCCGTAATACCACAAAGTAAATAACTTCTCAAATAGAGAAGTTTTTCAAATACTTTTTTTTTAAATATAAATGTGCTATAATGTACAAAGACAGGAGGATATTATGGCAAATAATAAAAACAAAAAGAATAAAAGCGGCAAAAAAAATAATAGTAGTCCAAAGAAAAAAGAAGTGAAAAAACAAATTGAAGAAAAAGAAGAAAAAAAGGAAACAGTTAACAAAAAACAAGAAGAAAAGAAAGAAACCATAAAAAATGCTAAAAAACAGTTAGTATATGCATCATCAAACAATGATGAAATGACTAAACTAATTAAACTTATAATTGTTGTAACCGTAATAATGATAGTATTCTACTTTATTACAACAATAGTAACGAGAAAAGCAAATGCTAAAAAGATAGCCGAAAAAGAAAAGTCAGAAAAAGTATCAATACAATATGAAAACATAATAATAGGTTCAATGTTAAACAAAGATGGAGATTATTACGTTTTAATAGAAAAAGAAAATGATGAAAATTCAGATGAATATCAGACATTGATTCAAACTATATCAGTTAATGATGAAGCTCCTAAAATATATAAAGCAAACCTTACAGATAGTTTTAATAAAATATATCTATCAGAGAGTAATAATTATGAATCAAATCTAGATAACTTTAAAGTAAGTGGAACTACACTTATTAAAGTATCTAATCATCAAATAAGTGAGACATATGATCAGCATGATAGTATAAAAGAAAAATTAAGTGAATTAAAATAAGTGTAAACAAACACTTTTTTTCTTTATTAACTGTTATAAATCTTAAGAATATGTTATACTTTTAATGTGAAAAACAAAGGATATGGTAAAATGAAAAGTGAAGAAAAGACAAAGAATAAATTAAAAAAATTATCTAATGCATTAGGAAAAATAGATATTAGAAAGAGTGCCAATAATAAAAAAGATACCTCAAAAAAAGAGAATAGTAACTTCCAAACTAAAGAAGTTATAGTACTACTTATACTGACAAGTATAGTAAGCATACTTATGGGTGGGCTCATCTCATACAAACTGTATTTTAAACTTGGAAGTTCAGTAGATAAAGAGCTGGCAACATTTATTAAAAACTACGAATATATAGTCAACAATTACTATGATAAGATAGACAAATCAAAATTACTAGATGCAGCAGTTGCTGGAATGTTAGAGACTCTAGATAAAAATTCATCATATGTAGGATCTGAAGAAGATGATTTTAATCTTAAATTAGAGGGAAACTATGAGGGTGTTGGAATACAGGTATATAATGATGAAGACAAAAACATAGTCGTATATAGTGTATTTGAAAACTCACCTGCCAGCAAAGCCGGTCTTAAAGAAGGCGATATATTATTAAAAGTAGATGATGAAGAAGTAACAGGAAAGACTACTAAAGAAGTTTCAGAGATAATAAAATCAAAAAAAGGTGAATTTAAAATAACATATAAAAGAGAAGATAATACAAAAACTATAAAAATCACACTATCAAAAGTAGACCTTCCATCTGTAACTTCAAAAACTATAGAAAAAGATGGTAAAAAAGTTGGATACATTTATACATCAATATTCGCCTCTAATACAGATAAACAATTTGAAAAACATCTTAAAAAATTAGAAAAAGAAAAAATAGACAGTTTAATAATAGATTTAAGAGACAACTCTGGTGGACATTTATCAGCAGCCGAAAACATAGTATCATTGTTCTTAGATTCTACACATCCAATATATCAGATAGAATCTAAAGGAGAAACAAATAAATATTATTCTAAAGGAAACAAAGATAAAAAATACAAAATAATATTATTAGTAAACTCATCGAGTGCATCAGCTTCAGAAGTAACATCATCCGCTTTAAAAGAACAATGTGGAGCTACATTAATAGGTGAAAAGACTTATGGAAAGGGAACAGTACAAGAACTTCAAACACTTCCAGATGGACAGCAGTACAAACTAACGACAAAAAAATGGTTAACATCTAAAGGCAAAGTAGTTGATGGTAAAGGATTAGAAGTGGATATAGAAGTATCATTAGATCCAAAATATGCAGAAGAACCAAAAGAAGAAAATGATAATCAATTTCAAAAAGCCTTAGAAGAGGCAGTTAAGTGACACGAAAAGTGTCCTTTTCTTTTTATAAAAAAAGATATATAATAAAGTAAAGAGGAGAGAAGTATATGGAAAAAATAAAAAAAGGAGATAAACTTCAAATACAATGCTATAAACATGATGGAAGAGTTCATAGATGTTGGGATGAAGCAGTTGTGTTGGACGTTAAAAAGGATTATATAGTTTTTGGGAATGAAAAGACAAAAGTAACAGAAGCATCGGGAAGTACATGGAGAACAAAAGAACCCGCAATAATGTACTTTTTTAAAGACAAATGGTATAACATAATCGTCCAGTTAAAAAAGACTGGAGTTACTTATTACTGTAATATCGCATCACCATTTATAATAGAAGATGGTACAATTAAATATATCGATTACGATTTAGACCTGAGAATTTTTCCGAGTGGAAGTTTTAAAATACTAGATAGAGAAGAATATAAATATCATAGAAGAAAGATGTGCTATTCAAAACAGTTAGACATAGTAATTAGACATGCATTATCAGAATTAATAGAGAATTATAAAAAGGGAATGAGTATGTTTCAAAGTGGTGTTAATTTAAAATACGAATATGAATATCAATGGCAAAAAAAAGAGTAATTTTTATAAAAAAGCAGCATATATTATAAAGAAGGATAAAAAAATTAAAAAGTTTCAACTTTTTTGTTGACATACCTTTTTAAAAGTGATATTCTATTTGTGCATTTGACAGAAAACGACAAAAACAAAGCAAAATAACAGAAAGTGAAAAAAACAGTTGACAACTGTCAAATGATCTGATATATTATCTAAGTATTTTTGAAAAGGCCTTTAATAAAAAGAAAAATTTAAAAAAACTTTTAAAAAAGCCTTGACTTAAAAAAATACATCTGATATATTAGAAGTACTGCAACCGAAAAGAAGCAGTATGAATGATCTTTGAAAACTGAGCAAAATGTCAATTCATAAATAGCTAGGAAAAAATTTAAATTTAAAAATATTTTTTATTTGAGAGTTTGATCCTGGCTCAGGATGA
>JAFWHR010000015.1 GCA_017511945.1 Bacilli bacterium
AATAACAGAAAAAGATTTTAATCAATTAGAACTCCAAAACATACTATATTCATCAGTAAAATTATCATTTTATGAATATCTTCCAGAGGGAATATATAGATTTAAAAATATAGATATATTAGTAGATAAAAATGGAAATGTAACTATTGGTAGTAAAACACTTACTCCAAGTCAAATAAAAAGGCTATAGATTTGCCTTTTTTTATTTTGAAAAAACTTATTTTCCATAGTATAATTAAAAAGAGGAGGAAGCAATATGGAATTGTCACCAAAAAAGTTAAATCAAATCTTAAAAGAAAATAAATTTAGTTTCAAAAAGAAATACGGTCAAAATTTCATAATAGATAATAATATAATAAAAAACATAATTAACAAATCAAATATTGATAAAGAAACAATGATTATAGAAATTGGACCAGGTGCAGGATCGCTTACAAAAAAACTGGGAGAAGCTTCTAAAAATGTATTAGCTTATGAAATAGATGAAAAAGTAAAACCGATATTAGAAAAAAACATATATCCAAATACAGAAATAATATATGATGACTTTTTAAAAAGAGATATAAAAAAAGATTTAGAAAAATACAACTATAAAAAACTATATGTTGTTTCAAATCTTCCATATTATATAACCACCCCTATAGTATTTAAATTGATAGAAGAGAAAATAGAAATACAAAAAATTGTCGTAATGGTACAAAAAGAAGTTGGTGATAGATTTAATGCCAAACCCAAAACTAAGCAGTATAACGCCCTTTCCGTAATAATTAACTACTACTTTAAAGTAAAAAAAATACTTGACGTAAGTAAAAACGTATTCATTCCAAAACCTAATGTCGATAGTATAGTAATAAGCATGACAAAAAATAAAAGTCAAGATGTAAAAAATGAAGAATACTTTATAAAACTAGTAAAAGATTCATTTCATCAAAAGAGAAAGACTCTAAGAAATAATTTAAAATCATACGATCTAACAAAAATAGAAAAAGTTTTGAAAAAACATGGACTTACTTTAAATGTGCGAGCTGAAGAACTACCTATTAGTATATTTATAGAAATGTCAAACGAAGGAGAATAAACATGGAAAATTATCAAAAAGATGAAATTGTAAACAAAATAAGAAATTTATCAAAAGAATTAGAAAAAATATTAGATGAACTACTTCCAGATTCATATGCATACCTGCAAAACTATGTTCAAACGTTCTGTGATAATAACAGTCTTAATTTAGATAGTTATGAGATAAAACAACTGTTAAGTCATTCATTTAGAACTATAAATGTCGACTTTTTACCATACTATGAAGAGTTTATAATTGATATTATAAAACAAATTACTCGTCAGTTAGAAGACAATAATGACATTGAAAAGACACTTATAAACACGGAGTATTACTCATCAGAAGAAATTGATAGAAAGTTTTTAAAAAGTGTTAATTTAGGACTTATGAAATTTAGTGATGAATTTAACTATAACTACGTAAGAAGAATAAATAGTGATGAAATTAGATACTTAAGTAGAACTTTAATAGATAGAATTGAAGATGTTATGAAAGACAACAAAAGAATGATTAATAAATCAATGAGAAGACAGTTTGAAGAAATAATAGAGATGTATAAATATATGAAAAGAAATGAAATAGAAAAACAAGAATCATCGGCAAGAGATCTATCTTATTTAATTATTAAAATATACGAAGAACATCAAAAAGAAATAGAAGAAAATGAAGAAACTAAAATTCACTTTGAAAATCTAAAAAATTTTATAATATCATTAAATGAACAAAATAAATCACTAGATACACTCGATGCATGGGATCAAGCCATACTTGATGATCTCAAAAACAAAATGATTTTATCTATAAATGAAAATCAAAATGAAAACTCAGAAGAAATTCATAATAAAACTAAACACTAAAGTATATAATCCAAAGAAAAGAGGTGTGCTTTATGATTAATAAAAAATGGGATATAGTATTAAAAAGTGAAATAGAAAAACCGTATTTTAAAAACCTAGGAGCATTTATCAAAGATGAATATGGAAAAACAGTAGTATATCCAGAGTATAAAAATATATTTAATGCACTAAAATATACAGATTATGATGAAGTAAAAGTAGTCATACTAGGCCAGGACCCATATCACGGACCAAAAGAAGCACATGGTCTTTCATTTTCAGTACAAAAAGGAGTAAAAAGACCTCCATCACTTGATAATATATTTAAAGAACTAAATTCAGATTTAAATATAATGAGAACCTCAAACGATCTAACTGACTGGGCAAAAGAAGGGGTATTTTTACTAAATTCCATAATGACCGTCGTAAAAGATCACCCACTATCACATAAAGATAAAGGCTGGGAAATATTTACAGACAATTTAATAAAACTTTTAAATGAAAGAGAAAAACCGGTCGTGTTTATTTTGTGGGGTAGCTTTGCTAGAAGTAAAAAGAATCTTATTACAAATAAAAGACACTTCATTATAGAATCACCACATCCATCACCACTATCCGCATATAGAGGATTCTTTGGAAGTAAACCATTTTCAAAAACTAACAACTTTTTAGTAACCAATGGAATTGAACCAATCGATTGGGGTGATAAAGATGAATGACATTTTAAAAGAAATTAAAAGTGCAGTAAAACAAAATAGAGTAGTTGTTGCCGTATCAGGTGGACCCGATTCAATGTGTCTATTATATTTGGTAAAAAAAGTATCATCAAAAGTAATAGTCGCCCACGTAAATCACAATCTAAGAAAAGAAAGTGAAAAAGAAGAAAAAATGGTTCAAGATTTCTGTAATAAAAATAATTTAATATTTGAAACTACAAAAATAGAATCTTATATAGGTAATATAGAAAACTATGCCAGAAAAAAGAGATATGAATTCTTTGAAAAGATAATAAAGAAATACGATGCAAAATATCTTTTAACTGCTCACCATGGAGATGATTTAACAGAAACAGTATTAATGAGATTGATTAAAGGCCTCGATTTAGAAAAACTAGTATCTTTCAAAGAAAAAACAAAGAGAGATAATTATATTTTATATAGACCACTAATAAGTAAAACAAAAGAAGAAATATTATCATATTGTAAAGATAATAAAATACCATATAAAATAGATGAGACAAATTCACAAGATACATATACGAGAAATAGAATTAGAAAATATATTCTACCATATCTAAAAGAAGAAAATAGTCAAATACATCAAAACTTCTTAAAGTTTTCAAAATCGTTAGATGAATTAGAAGAATATGTAGAAAAAGATGTTAAAAAGAAAAAGAAAGAAATATATAAAGATAATAAGATAGATACAGATAAATTTAAACAATTAAATTCACTATTAAAAAAGAAAATAGTCTATAGCATACTAAAAGATAGTTACAAAGAAAAAATCAGTTTAATAAAAGAAAAAAATGTAAATGATATAATAAAAATATTAGAAAGTAAAAAGCCAAATCAAATGATAGATCTACCACTAAACAAAAAGCTTATAAAAGCATACACTGAAGCATATATTCAAAATAAAAGTGATAATAAAACGTTTAACTATACACTAAAAGATGAAATAAAACTTCGCACAAATCACATAATAAAAGTAGTAGATAGTTCAGAAGATACTTCAAATAATACATTGAGAATAAATTCAAAAGAAATATCACTACCGCTTCACATTAGAAATAGAAAAAATGGCGATAAAATAGAAGTAAAAGGACTTAATGGATCTAAAAAAGTAAAAGATATACTAATTGATGAAAAAATTCCAAAAGAAAAAAGAAATAATTTACCAATAGTGACAGATGATAGAGGAATTATCATATGGATACCAGGAATAAAGAAAAGTAAATTTGATGTATCAAATAGTAAAAATTATGATATAATAATTAGGTATTTTTAGAAAGGAAGTTTTTATGAATAAAAGAGTGATAAAAAGAAGTATATTTCCATATATAGGATTACTATTATTTTTCCTATGTATAATGTTACTAGTAAATAACATGAATACAGAAATTCACGAGATAACCTACAGCAAGTTCATGAATGAAGTAAAAAACGGAGAAGTAAAAGAAATAACTGTAACTCCACATAGCGGAGCGAGTATATATACAATAACGGGAAAACTTAATGATTATAAAACAAATGAGATATTCTCGTTCGACATGCCAATGACAGATGAGACAATGGTAAAATTGTTAGAAGCAGAAGATAGTTCAAAATTTACAATAAAAACAGTAGCAGATTCTAATTCTAATCCGATATTCTTATTTATAATCAATTATCTACCGACAATTATATTAATAGGCGTAACACTATACGCAGTAAATAAAGTATTTGGAAAACAGATGGATGGATCAAGATCGATGGATTTTGGAAGATCAAAAGCAAAATTATCAACAGGAGATAATAAAGTGACATTTAAACAAGTTGCAGGTTTAGATGAAGAAAAAGAAGAATTATCAGAATTGATAGACTTTCTAAAAGCACCTAAAAAATTCCAAAAAATGGGAGCTAGAATTCCCAAAGGAGTACTATTAGTTGGTCCTCCAGGAACAGGTAAAACATTGCTAGCTAAAGCAGTAGCTGGAGAAGCTAATGTACCATTTTATTTCATAAGTGGATCAGACTTTGTAGAACTGTTTGTAGGTGTCGGAGCATCAAGAGTTAGAGACATGTTCAAACAAGCAAAACAAAGTGCTCCATGTTTAATATTCATTGATGAAATAGACGCAGTTGGAAGGCAAAGAGGAGCAGGTTTAGGAGGAGGACACGACGAAAGAGAACAGACACTAAACCAATTACTAACAGAAATGGATGGATTTGGTGCAAACGAAGGAATTATAATTATAGCAGCAACCAATAGACCAGACGTATTAGATCCAGCACTTCTAAGACCAGGAAGATTTGATAGACAGGTAACAGTTAATCTTCCAGATGCCAAAGGAAGAGAAGAGATACTGGCAGTACATGCAAAAGGAAAAACATTTGCTCCAAATATCACACTAGAAAACTTAGCAAAAAGAACAGTAGGATTTTCAGGAGCTGACTTAGAAAACTTACTTAATGAAGCAGCCCTATTAACTGTTAGAAGAAATAAAAAAGCAATTACCATGTCAGAGATAGATGAAGCCCATGATAGAGTTCTCATGGGACCAGCTAAAAAATCACATAAATATACAGATGAAGAAAAGAAGACAGTTGCCTATCACGAAGCAGGACATGCCGTTGTCGGTATAAAATTAGATGGGGCAAATGATGTACAAAAAATTACCATCATACCTAGAGGACAAGCTGGCGGATATAACCTAATGCTTCCAAAAGAAGAGACATATTTAAGAACTAAAAAACAACTACTTGATTCAATTAGTGGATTCTTAGCGGGAAGAGTTGCCGAAGAAATAATGTTCAAAGAAGTAACAACAGGAGCTCAAAATGACTTTGAAAAAGCAACTAAAATAGCCAGAGCAATGGTAACAGAATATGGAATGAGTGATCTAGGAGTAGTTCAGTATGAGGAACAAAGATCGAGCGTCTTCTTAGGAAGAGATTATAATAGTAAAGCTCAAAATTTCTCACATGAAGTTGCCAAACAAATTGATGAAGAAATAAGCAAAATAATGAAAAAACAATATGAGATAACTACAAAAATCATAAAAGAAAACATGGATCTATTAGACTTAATCGCAACTACATTACTAGAATATGAGACAATTACCAAAGAACAGATTGATTACCTAGTAAAGCATGGTAAAATGCCAGAAGAAGATGTTAAAATAGAAAATGAAAAGACACCTACTATTAAAGAAGCAAAATTAGAAGATTTAACAATAGAAGATTTAAGAGAAATTGCCAAAGAAAAAAACATCAAAAACTCAGATAAACTTGAGAAAAAAGAACTAGTAGATAAATTAAAAGAAAAGATGGACAAAGAATAATTCTTTGTCCTTTCATATTGAAAAAAATAAAAAAAAGAGTTACCATTTAAATGGTGATAAAATTGAGAAAATATTTAGAAAAATATGTAAAAGAAATTGATAAAAAAATAGAAAAGAAAAATATTACAAAAGAGGATATAGATGATCATTTAATTAAAATATCATTCTTCCAGCACGAAAGATTAATACACCTTTTAGTTACTTTGTTTTATGCACTATATCTCTTTATATCGGTAATTATATTTCTCAAGATGTGGCAATTTGTAATTATAGTGTTTTTAATAATCACAATATTAATATTTTATGTAAGACACTATTTCTTTTTAGAAAATAATACCCAATATCTATATAGACAATATGATATAATGAAAAAACAATTGTACAAAAAAAGAAAAAAGTGTTAATATAAACAGATAGAAAGGAAGAAAATATGTTAAAATTAAAGAAAAACACAAAAGAGGAAATTGTAGAACTATTAGAGAATAAATTACAAATAACTGAAGATTATGATTCTTCAATAGAACTGTTAGAAAATATGAGAGAAAGATTATATGATAAGCAGACAGAAGAATACTTTAATTGTTTAAGAAAAATAGAAATATTAGAAGAAGAAAAGAAAAATCAAGAAATTAAAATTTTAAAAAAATGTAAACATAACTTATTCTATATTAAACAAATTGAAAAAAAAGAAGACACATATAAAATAACTTCAGAATGTATTTGCTGCTCTGAAAAGATTACAGAAGATAATCTTGAAAAACTAAAAGCACGGTATGATAATTCAATGTTAATAAGCGGATATAATAATGATTTATCTAATCCTTTTATAGAACCTAAATATTATTTAGGAGAAAATGAAAAAGAAATAATGGAAAGTAAATATCTAGAGATTTGTTCCCAAATAATAGAAATAGAAGAAGCTTTTAAAAAACTGGGATATGAAAAATATAGATACCTTATAAAATCACCAGAAGAAGTAATTGCAGAATATTATAAAAAACTATTTAAAAGTATAGAAAATAAAAACATAAAACCAACATACATCAAGAAAAGGACAAAAAAACAATACCTGTAATGACACAAAACCAGTGTCTTTTAATTTGCATTAAAATTTATATATTAAAATTTTAAAGGTAGATTTATAATTAGTAATGTGTTAAAATAAATATAGTATAAAAAATGAAAATGGTGGTAAAAATGGGAAAAACAATCGCACTTGTCAATCAAAAAGGAGGAGTTGGAAAAACTACCTCAAGTATTAATTTAGCTGCCTCATTAGGCTATTTAGGAAAAAAAGTCTTATTAATAGATTTAGATCCACAAGGTAATAGTACGACAGGACTAGGAATAGACAAAGGAGATATAGATAAAAGTATATATGAACTATTAATAGGAGAAGCACAGTTAAAAGAAGCAGTAAAAAAGACAAAGTTTAAAAATCTTTACATAATACCCGCAACAATATCTCTAGCAGGAGCAGATATAGAACTTATGGAACAAAGTAGGCTAGATCCAGAATTTTCTAAAAGTGGACAGTTAAAACAAAAACTACTAAAAGCAAAATCAACGTTTGATTATATAATAATTGACTGTCCACCATCACTAGGTATACTAACGACAAATGCCTTATGTGCATCAGATTCAGTAATAATACCTGTGCAATGTGAATTCTTTGCTCTAGAAGGAATAATGCAACTGTTAAACTCCGTAATGCTGGCACAAAAAACTTTAAATCCATCACTAGACATAGAGGGAGTTTTACTAACAATGTTAGATAATAGGACAAACTTAGGATTAGAAGTAGTGCAAGATATAAAGAGTTATTTTAAAGAAAGAGTTTATGATACGATAATACCTAGATTAGTAAGACTATCAGAAGCTCCATCACATGGAAAACCCATAATAGCATATGACCCAAAGAGCAGAGGGGCAGAAGCGTATATAAATTTAGCAAAAGAGGTGATTAGTAGAAATGGAAAGTAGAAGAGCACTAGGAAAAGGATTAGAACAATTATTTGATCTAGATAACCTAAACGTCGAAAACGTTGGCGAATTTGAAAAAAACTTATACAAAGAAGTAAAAAATGAAGAGATAGTAGAACTAAATGTAGATGATTTAAGACCAAACCCATATCAACCGAGAACGGTATTTGATGAAGATGCATTAAGAGAACTATCAGAATCAATTAAAGAAAATGGAGTAATTGAACCAATAATTGTAAAAAAATCTATTAAAGGATATGATGTAATAGCCGGAGAGAGAAGACTAAAAGCATCAAAACTTGCGGGTAATAAAACGATTCCAGCAATTATTAGACAACTTAGTGATGATAAAATGGCCGAGATAGCACTACTTGAAAACCTTCAAAGAGAAAACTTAACAGCCTTAGAAGAAGCAAGAGCCTACAAAAGTTTAATAGAAAAACTAAACATAACACAAGAACAACTTGCAAAAAAAGTCTCAAAATCAAGATCACATATAACCAACATGCTTGGACTACTTAGATTACCAAGCGAAGTACAAGACATGGTCCAAGATAAACGTCTTACAATGGGCCATGCAAGAACACTATCAAAATTAAAAGATAGAGAAGAAATAATAAAAATGGCAGATGAGATTGTCAATGAAAAAATGACAGTGAGAAATATAGAAGAAAAAAGTTCAGAAAAAAAGAGAAAGGCACCACAGAAAAAGACAAATAAATATGAATATGTAGAAGACATGCTTAGAGAAAAACTGGATACAAAAGTAAGAATAAAAGATAGAAAAATAATTATTAATTTTAGTGATACAGATGATCTGAAGAGAATATTAAATGTATTAGATGTAAAAGAATAAATTTTATTGGAGGTGCACCATGAAAAATGAATACACTTTAGGAAGTAAAGTAATGATGAAAAAATCCCATCCATGTGGAACTAACGAATGGGAGATAACGAGAATGGGGGCAGATATTAAAATAAAGTGTTTAAATTGCGGAAGAACTATAATGCTTACAAGAGTAGAGTTTAATAAAAAATTAAAGAAAGTAATAAAACAGTAGGAGGAAACATATGAAAAAGAAAAAAAATATATTACTAGGACCGGTAATAACAATAGTAATACTTACATTCGTAATTATGATTTTATCTGCTGTTTTTTCATTTCTAAATATAGAAGGAGAAGTTACAAAAGTATCTAACAAGTCATTAGAAACATCTGTAGTTTCAGTAAATAACATATTTTCAAAAGAAGGATTGCAATTCTTTCTATCCTCACCAGTAGAAACATTAAAAAACTTTAAACCACTAGTATTGCTGATAATATCCCTAATGGCCGTATCAATTGGAAAAGCAAGCGGACTTTTAAAAGCACTTTTTACTCCACTTAAAAGATTAAAGCCATCAGTTGTCACTTTTCTAACACTATTTTTAGGAATTATTTCTTCATTTTTAGGAGAATATGGTTTTATATTAGTAATACCACTAGTAGCCGTAATATATCAATATCTTGGAAGAAACTCCATGCTTGGAATATTAACCGCTTTTATTGGAATAAGTATGGGCTATGGAGCAGGACTAGTATTTAACTATGATGACTATCAATTGGGTCTTCTGACAAAAGCTGCTGCCACAATAGATATAGATAAGAACTACGTATTTAACTCGTGGAATAACACATATGCAATGGCAGCATCAACATTTATTCTAGCCATAGTTGGAACCATAATAATTGAAAACATATTAAAACCTAAAATTAAAGAGGGAGTAAAAGAAAAAGATAAATTAAAAATTTCCAAAAAAGGACTATTATATTCAAATATAGCATTCATAATATTAATTGCACTTGCAATATATGAAATAATCCCCGGCCTACCTTTCTCAGGATTATTACTAGATAGTAGCAAAACAGATTATGTCGCTAAACTATTAGGTGATAAAGCTCCATTTCAAGATGCATTTGTATTTATTTATCTAATAATAATGATGATCTGTTCTGGAATATATGGAAAAATATCTAAAAATATTAAAAATACAAATGATTTCAGTGTAGGACTATCAAAAGAATTTGATAATTTAGGATATTTATTTATATTACTCTTTTTCTCAGCACTAATGATTAGTATATTAAACTATACGAATATATCAACAGTAATATCATCATGGCTAATATCATTTATGGGAAATTTAGAATTTACAGGACTGCCACTAATTATTACATTGTTCCTAGTAGTTGTTATAATATCTATTCTAATACCAGATACAATAACAAAATGGAGATTATCTTCTCCAATCCTTGTTCCACTATTTATGAAAGCAAATATAACTCCAGATTTTACACAATTTATTTTTAAAGCTGCAGATAGTGTTGGAAAAGGACTTACACCATTCTTTGTATATTACATAATCATGCTCGCATTTTTAGAAAAGTATAGTAGTAAAGAAAACAATAAAATAACAGTTTTTGGTACGTTAAAAACAATAAGATCAACTGTATTAATATTTTTAATAGTATGGTTATTAATAGTTATAGGTTGGTTTATTATGTCATTGCCACTTGGACCAGATATGAAAACTACACTATAAAAAGTTCTTTCGTTAAATCGAAAAACTTTTTATTATGAATAAATGTAAAACGTTGATAAAATATGTTAACTTTAGTATAATAAACGTTAGTAAAAAAGGAAGTGAAAAAACATGAGTTTAACTGCAGGAATAGTAGGACTACCAAATGTTGGAAAGTCTACATTGTTTAATGCAATTACAAAACAAAATATACTTGCCGCAAATTACCCATTCGCAACCATAGAGCCAAATGTCGGAATAGTTACAGTCCCAGATGAAAGAGTAGATTATCTAACTGAAATGTATAAACCTAAAAAGACAATATATGCAACATTCGAATTTACCGATATAGCAGGCCTAGTAGAAGGAGCATCAAAAGGAGAAGGATTAGGAAATAAGTTTTTATCCCACATTAGAGAAGTAGATGCAATCTGTGAAGTTGTAAGATGTTTCAATGACAGCAACATAACCCATGTATCAGGAGACATCGACCCTATAAGAGATGCTGAAATAATTGATGTAGAACTATGTCTAGCAGATTTAGAAGTTGTAGAAGGAAGAATTAATAGAATTGGAAAGAAAGCAAGACTAGCAAATGACAAAGATACATTAAAAGAGATAGAACTGTTAGAAAAGATTAAAGAAAACTTAGAAAAAAACATTTCACCAAGAAACTTAAAACTGTCAGAAGAAGAAAAAACAATTCTAAAACCATACAATCTATTATCGATAAAACCTATAATATATGTAGCCAACGTAGATGAAAACGATATAAATGAAGACAACGAATATGTAATAAAATTAAAAGAATATGCAAAAAAAGAAAATGCCGAAGTAGTAAAGATAAGTGCAAAAATAGAAGAAGAATTAGCAGAACTTACAGAAGAAGAAAAACGAGAATTTCTAAAAGACCTTGGGATAGAAGAAAGTGGCCTTGACAAACTGATTAAAAGTTCATATAAACTGCTAGGATTATCAACATTCTTAACGGCAGGAACAGATGAAGTAAGAGCATGGACATACAAAAATGGAATGACAGCCCCCCAATGTGCTGGTATAATCCATACAGATTTTGAAAAAGGATTTATAAAAGCAGAAGTAATGAGTTTTAAAGATTTAAAAGAGCAAGGTACAGAACTAAAAGTTAAAGAAGCTGGCAAACTCAGATTAGAAGGAAAAGATTACATTATGCAAGATGGAGATATTTGCCATTTTAGATTTAATGTATAAAAAAACAACTAGATAATACTAGTTGCCAATTTTTATTTTTTCCTCTTCCGGTAAATTCTCAAGTGCAAATTCACATGATTGAATTACAAACCCTGAAAAAGTAACATCCTTACCAGCAATAGCCTTTTCAATTTTCTTTGTAAGATCTAATGGGAATCTAACAGTTTTGTTTTCAGATTCCTTTTTATCAGATTTGATATGAAATACCATAAATCACCCTCCTCACAATAATTTTAATACAAATAGCAAATAAATAATATATTACATTTTGCAAGGTCAATTGTAATGCACTATATTAAATTCATAAAAAACAAATATAACAAAACAACTAATTTTAGAATATTTTTCTTTACAAATAAAATATAATTTGATATAATCTAACACGAGTAATTAACTTTACTCCTTGCTTACAAAAGTAAGCCTAAAGACCACAAGGAGGTGTAAAAATGAGACATTATGAAATAATGTTCATCACAAGACCTACATTATCAGAAGAAGAGACAAAAAAAGTAGTAAATTCATTCAAAAAAACTATCACTGATAATGGTTCAAAAGTCACAGATGAAAAAACACTTGGGCAAAGGGAACTTGCTTATGAAATAAAAGATTTCAAAAGTGGAAACTACTATATTTTTGAAGTAGAATCTAAAGACGATAAAGCAATAAAAGAATTTGACCGTCTAGCCCTAATTAGTAAAGACATAATACGTCACTTAATTACAAAATTAGAAAAATAAGAAAAGAGGTAATTATATGAATAGAGTATGTTTAGTAGGTAGATTAACTGCAAAACCAGAACTTAGATATACAGGTTCTAATGTTGCTTACACAAGATTTACCGTTGCAGTAAATAGAACCTTCTCAAACGCTCAGGGGGAAAGAGAAGCTGACTTCATAAGTGTAATTGCATGGAGAAGACAAGCTGAAAATGTTTGTCAATACTTAGATAAAGGGAGTCAAGTTTCAGTAGATGGAAGAATTCAAACAGGTTCTTACACAGATAAAGATGGAAATAGAAGATATACGACAGATGTCGCTGCAGACAATGTACAATTCTTAGATTCAAGAAGAAATAATGCATCAACACCATATGACTATCAAGATATTCCTGCACCCGAAGAACCAGTACAGCCGCAAAACAATGTCGATGTATCATCAGATCCATTCTCAGACTTTGGAGATAACGTATCAATAGATGATAATTTTCTAGAATAAAGGAGGAATATAAATGGCAGAATTTAGAAGAAAAAAGAAAAAGATATGTCAGATGTGTGCTGGAAGACACAAAGACATTACATATAAAGATTCTGAAATTAAAAAGTACGTAAGTATGGATAAAGGTAAAATATTACCTAGAAGAATTACCGGAACATGCGCAAAACACCAAAGATATATAGCAGGCGAGGTAAAAAAAGCAAGATTTATGGCTCTATTGCCATTCGTAAAGTAATAGTATCATCTATTACTTTTTTTAATATTGAAAGAAAAAATAAACTAATGTATAATTAATAATGGAGGATTAATTATGGATAAAAACTTATTAATCACATTTGAAAATACATTAAAAGAATTAAATAAAAAAATATCATTAAAAAAAGATAAAACAGATATTGAATTAATGATGCTAGATTTAATTGAAATAAAATTAAACAGAATAGAAAAATGCAAAAATGAAATTCAAATGAAAAAAAAGATAGGAGGATAAAAATGGAAGAAAGACAAGCGACATTAGAAGATATTGTTAAAAACGATTATCAAGAAAAAACAATTTTAGACCTAAATATTCCAGACAAAAAAATTGGAATAGCTTCAGATCACAGAGGATATGACCTAAAACAAAAACTTACAAAATATTTAACAAAGAAAGGGTATACTGTCATTGACTACGGATGTGATGATAAGCAAAGTCATGACTACCCTATATATGGCTTTAAATTAGGAGAAGCTATCAGAGATAAAAAAGTTGAAAAAGCAATAGCTATATGCGGAAGTGGAATTGGAATAAGTATTGCGTGCAATAAAGTACCAAAAGTCAGATGTGCAAAGGTAAACAATTCCAAAGAGGCAAAATACACGAGAAAAGACAACGATGCAAATATAATTGCTATTAGTGGAGAAATGTCTACATTTAAAGCAAAAGATATAGTTGATGTTTTCTTAAAAACCCCATTTAGTAATGAACCAAGACATAAAAAAAGAATAGAAATGATAGATAATTACAAATGTTAAAACCAACTCTATACCTAATAATACTTATAATTACAATATGGGCTTTAGAAAGCATAAACATAACAGGAATATTTAAAAAGAATAGATACTACTCATCAAGGGTATTATACTTAATAGTTAGTATGGCTTTATCATATCTAGTAGTAAACTTTATATATGATTTTTTCTTAAATTCAAAAATTATATAGGAGGCTAAATATGAAAAAGATCATTGTCACTAGCATACTTATAGTATTAATACCTTTTTTTGCTGTCAAAATTTTTAAAAGAACAGATAACATCAAATATGAAATAAAGTCAAATACACAAATAAAAGTAAAAGACGAAAAGACAGGAAATATTATGGAAATTCCATTTGAGCAGTATATACAAGGTGTAGTATCAGGAGAAATGCCTGCATCATTTGAGATGGAAGCATTAAAAGCTCAAGCAGTAGCAGCTAGAAGCTATGCTCTATATCATATGAATGGTAAAGAATACGATGTAACAAATACGACATCAAATCAAGTATATCTAACAGAAAAACAGCAAAGAGAAAAGTGGAAAGAAGATTATGAGGAAAAGTCAAATAAAATAAAAAAAGCAGTAATAGAAACAAATGGTCAGTATTTGACATATGATGGAAAAACCGCAAATGCCATGTTCTTTGCCGCAAGCGTAGGAAAGACAGAAAACAGTGAAGAAGTATTTTCATCAACTGTCCCATATCTAAGAAGTGTATCCAGTCAGTGGGATGAGGAAGCACCAGTATATAATGACGTTGTAAAAATTTCTCTAAAAAGTTTTTATGAAAAATTAAATCTACCATATAATGAAACATTAAATATAGAGATACTTGAAAAGACAAGTACAGGAAGAATAAAAATTTTAAAAATAAACAATGAACAGTTAAATGGAAGAGAAGTAGCCTCAAAATTATCACTAAGATCAAATTATTTTGAAATAAAAAAAGAAGGAGAAAACTTAATTGTAAATACAAAAGGATATGGCCATGGAGTAGGATTAAGTCAATATGGAGCAAACGGAATGGCAAAAGAAGGATATAAATATGATGAAATATTAAAACATTATTACGAAGGAACAGAAATTAAAAAAATGTAGTATATTTTAAAAAAAATCATCCAAAATGATATTAGAGGTGAAAAAATGGAAAAGAGAAAACTAAAAAAAGAAGTAGTATATACTTCATGTGCACTAGTAATAATATTACTAATTAGCCTTCTATATTATACTTTCTTTTCAAACACAAAATTATCAAATGATAAAGAAGATTACACATATGTGTCTAAACTATTTGGCGATAATGTTAAGAAAGTTGTAAGCACTCCAAAACTAATTATGAGACCATTCAATAATGCAGATGTAAAAGTTTTAAAAAATTTCTACGATTACAAAGCAGATGAAAGTACGCAAGAAAACTCAATAATTAATTATGATACTACATATATTCAAAATAATGGTGTCATATTTGGAGGTCCACAAGAATCATTTGAAGTAACATCTATTTTGGATGGAAAAGTAACAAGCGTAAAAGATGATAAACTATTAGGAAAAATTGTAACTATTAAACATGAAAATGAAATAGAATCGACATATCAATGTTTATCAGAAGTAACTGTAAAAGAAAATGATGAAGTATCTCAGGGAACAGTAATAGGAAAAGCAGGAACTTCAAATTTAGAAAAAGATTTAGGACCACATATACTACTTGAAATTACAAAAGATGGAAAAAGCATAAATCCTTTAAATGCGATCGATAAACAGATAAATGACATAAAGTCAGAATAGAACATCAATATATAATAAAAATATATTGATTTTTTAATATAAAAAACTTAAAATATAATATGAAGGTTCAAATAATTAAAAAATTCTATGGATTAGAGTACTTAAAAATATCTAAAACATATGATAAAAAAGAAAGGTAAAAATTCAAATAAAAAAATATAAAAAATAACATAAAATTTATACAAAAAAACATCTAACCATGCTATAATAAAGAGAAAAAGGAAAAGGTGATATGAATGTTTTCAAAAGATATAGGAATTGATTTAGGAACAGCAAACGTTCTAATTTACATAAAAGGACAAGGTATAGTTTTAAATGAACCGAGCATAGTAGTAATAGATGAAGATACCAAAAGACCCGTTGCCGTAGGTACAGAAGCAAAAGAGATGTTAGGAAGAACACCAGGACAAGTAAGAGCAGTAAGACCGATGAAAGACGGAGTAATAGCCGACTTTGAAATAACAGAAATAATGCTTAACCACTTCATTAGAAAAGTTAACGGAAAGAGTTTCTTCACAAGACCCAAAATACTAATATGTTGCCCATCAAACATCACTCAAGTAGAAAAAAACGCTATAAGAGAAGCAGCTGAAAAGACAGGAGCAAGAAAAGTATACTTAGAAGAAGAACCAAAAGTAGCCGCTATAGGAGCCGGATTAGATATCTCAAAACCTAGTGGAAACATGGTAATAGATATAGGGGGAGGAACAACCGATGTAGCTATATTATCACTTGGTGGAATAGTTAATTCAGCATCTATAAAAGTAGCAGGAAATGTTTTTGACAATGATATTATAAAATACATTAGAGAAAAGTATAAACTTCTAATTGGAGAAGTTACAGCTGAAGAAATAAAGTTTAAAATAGGTACAGTATTTCCAGATTCAAAACAAGAAAAGATGGAAGTTAGAGGAAGAGATTTAGTAACAGGTCTTCCACATACCATAACTCTAACATCAAATGAAGTTGAAGAAGCATTAAGAGAAAGTGCATACGTCGTAGTTAATACAGCAAAACAAGTACTAGAACAGACACCACCAGAACTGTCAGCCGACATTATAGATAAAGGAATAGTTTTAACAGGAGGAGGAGCATTAGTAGACGGATTTGATAAACTACTAATTCATGAACTAAAAGTTCCAGTTTATCTTGCTGAAAGTCCACTTACATGTGTAGTTGAAGGAACAGGAGTATTATTAAATAACATACCACTATTAGAAAATGGTCTAAATAAAAATTATTAAGAAAAGGGGAAAATAGATGAATAATGCAGAAGAGTTAAAGAGCAAACTGTTTAAAGAAAAAACAAATGGATATGAAAAACTCTCAGAAAAAGAGTTAAAAAAAGTGTTTTCGTTTTCAGAAGGATATAAGGAATTTTTAAGTGAAAATAAAACAGAAAGAGAATGTGTAAAAAGTATAAAAAGATTATTAAAGGAAAATAACTTTAAAAACATAGACGAATTAAAACAATTACATCCAAATGACAAAGTGTACTACATTAATAGAGAAAAATGCATTTATGCAGCAGTAATAGGACAAAAATCACCAGAAGATGGATTTAATATGATAGCCTCACACCTAGATAGTCCAAGACTAGACCTAAAACCAAATCCACTATATGAAGATGAAGAAATCGCATTTTTAAAAACACATTATTATGGAGGAATAAAAAAATACCAGTGGGTAAACATTCCACTTTCCATGCATGGAGTAATTATTACTAAAGATAAAAAAATTGAGATAAAATTGGGAGAAGAAGAAAAAGATCCTATCTTCACCATAGCCGATCTACTTCCACATCTTTCAAGTAAACAAGAAAAGAAAACCTTAAAAGATGGGATAGAAGCAGAAAATTTAAATATAGTAGTTGGAAGCATTCCATATAAAGGAAACATAGATGAAAAAGTAAAATTAAATATATTAAATCTATTAAACCAAGAATATGGAATAAAAGAAAAAGACTTTGTAAGCGCAGAAATAGAATTTACCCCAGCTATGAAAGCTAAAGATCTAGGATTTGATAGATCCTTAATTGCCGCATATGGACAGGACGATAGAGTTTGCGCATATACATCACTAAAGGCATTATTAAAAGAGGAAAATCCAAATAAAACATGCATATGCATATTTGCAGATAAAGAAGAGATAGGAAGCATGGGAAACACCGGTATGTATTCAAATACATTCGAATACTTTATAGAAAAAATATTAAATAAAACTGTAGGAAATAATCCAAGTATAATAAATAAAGTATTCAATTCATCAAAAATGTTATCAGCAGATGTTACCGGTGCGTACAATCCAAATTATCCAGATATATATGAAAAGAATAATGAATCATATATAAATCACGGAATTTCAATAATAAAATATACCGGTTCAGCCTCAAAAGGAGGAGCCTCAGATGCCAATGCCGAATTTGTAGGATATGTAAAAAACTTATTCGAAAGTAATAATATTACCTATCAAGTGTCAGAAATGGGAAAAATAGGAATAGGGGGAGGAGGAACAATCGCATATATTTTAGCCAACAGATCAATAGATGTATTGGACTGTGGAGTTCCAGTTCTTTCCATGCACTCACCATATGAGATAACTAGCAAATATGATATATATGAAGCATATAAAGCGTATAAAGCATTTTATAAAGGCGAGTAAAAAAAGCCTTTTTAAATTACCTAAAAATAAATTAGTATAAACTAAAAAAATATGGTAAAATTATATCAAAGAGGTGAGTTGTTTGGGACAAGAAGTTCTAACTAAGATATTATTAATGGTCATAACATCATTTGCCTTTGTCGCAGTAATTGTACCATTTATTAAAAGAATAGCCATACACGTCGGCGCACTAGATTTACCAAATGAGAGAAAAGTTCACAAAGGACCAATGCCAAGACTAGGAGGACTTGCAATTTTTCTAGGATTCCTATTTGGATATATGATATTTGGAGAACCAAGTAGTACCATGAATTCAATCTTAATAGCAAGTTTCATAATAGTTTTAACTGGAGCAATAGACGATATAAGACCACTAAAAGCATCAGTAAAATTTGCCTCCCAACTAGCAGCCGCATCAGTAATCGCAATATATGGAAAATTGTTAATACAAGATATAATTGTATTTGGATTATACTTTGACTTTGGAATCTTTTCATACATAATTACAATATTTTTCATATTAGGATGCATTAACTGCATAAACTTAATAGACGGCCTAGATGGTCTAGCCGCAGGAATAAGTGCAATATATTTTGCAACAATAGGTATAATATCTATAATAATGGGAAAGATGGGACTAGATTTTATCTTAACATTTATAATGCTTGGAAGCGTACTTGGATTTTTAATACACAACTTTAATCCCGCCTCAATATTTGCAGGTGATTCAGGATCAATGTTTATGGGATTTATGATTGCCATAATTGCCTTATTAGGATTTAAAAGCGTAACCCTAACCTCACTTTTAATCCCACTACTTATATTCGCCATTCCAATATTAGATACAGTATTCGCAATAATAAGAAGAATTATCAAAGGAGAAAAAATATCTAAACCAGATAAACTACATCTTCATCATCAACTTTTGAATAAAAACCTATCACAAAAACAAGTAGTATTAATAATATATGCTGTAGATATCCTATTTGCCATTGCCTCAATAATATACGTTTTAAAAAATCAAAAACTAGGATATATAATATATGCTATACTTTCAATATTAGTAATATTACTAATTACAAAGACAAGCATAATAATAGATCACAAGAAAAAGTAATTAGTATAATTGCTTTTTTTAATGAACATAATAAAAATGGTGATAGAAATTGAAAAAAGAAATGATAGATATATTAGATGTTATAATGAGATGTTTAGTATCACTACTGACACTTTTTTTAGTTACAAAAATGATAGGAAAAAAGCAAGTTTCACAGTTCAGTTTATTTGATTACGTAATAGGAATATCAATAGGAAATTTTGCCGCTGAAATGGCCATAAATCTAGATTCATCATATCTTCACGGAACCGTTGCTGTAATCGTATTTGGTATAGTCGCATACTTAGTATCATACATCACTATGAAAAGTATAAAAATAAGAAAATACATTATAGGAGATCCAAACGTACTTATAAAAGATGGAAAAATACTCTATAACAGTTTAAAAAAGTCAAAATTTGATATTAACGATTTGTTAGAAGAAGCTAGAATAAATGGATACTTTGACATATCTGATATCGACTATGCTCTCATGGAAGCAAATGGAAAGATAAGTTTTCTACCAAAACCAGAAAGTCAAAGTCCGACAAATAAAGACTTAAAGATAAAAACTGTAAAAAAAGGATTATGCATAAATCTGATAGTAGATGGACAAATAATCGAAGGAGCATTAAAAGATGTTAAAAAGACAAAAAATTGGATCATTAATGAAATAAAAAAGAGAAAAATCAAATTAAAAGATATAATGCTTGCTACCATAGATTTAAACGGCAATTTAATAGTTTACGAAAAAAATGTAAACGACAATACATACACCGTATTAAACTAGATTTAAAATAAATAAAATGATAAAATGTAATCGGTGATAAATATGAATCATTATTGTGCATCCGCATTTATAATTAATCCATATGATAAAAAAATACTCCTAGTAAAACATGCAGACTATGATAAATGGCTTCAACCAGGAGGACACATAGAGCCAGACGAAACACCAGAAGATGCCGCAGTAAGAGAAGTATACGAAGAAACTGGAATAAAAATAAAACTATTAGGAGAAAGATTTCCAAGAGAAGATGATTTTATAAGACCACTAGGTGTTCAGTGTAATAGAAAAAAAGACGGAAATAGATTTATAGATATCATATATGCAGCAGTTCCAAATAATCCTAATGAAGAGTTAAAGATAAATGATGAATCTATAGAAGCAGGATGGTTTTCTAGAAATGAACTTGAGAGAATTCCAGTTTTCACAGATGTTAAAATAACAATGGATTACATTTTAAGGAATTACTTTAACAAATGAAAATAGAAATAAAAAACCAAAAAGATTTAGATCTTTTTTATAGAAAATTGTGGTTATACAAATCATTATTTTACAAAAAAGTTACTTTCGAAACAAACAATAAAAGTATAAAACCGATAGTAGAAGCACTAAATATAAAAAGAAGAAAGCAGAGAATAACGTACATATATGACAAATTGTGTAAACAAATAGATGACTTTTACAAAGGAAAAAACATATGTGGTTTTAAAAATGGAAAATGCTATGTTCAGCAAAAACTAAAAAACAATTACATAAACGGATGTTGTAGATTTTGTCTAAATCAAAGTTCAAAAGGATGCACTACATCCAACCTTACATGCAAACTCTTTACCTGCTCAGAAGTTGAAAAGAGATGCAAGATAATTAAATTAGAAGAATTAAAATTACTTAAACTTTTAAATAAAAGGCAAAATATAATCGCCAAAACAAACTATTTTACTAAAAGAGAGACATTCATAAATGATCTATACATAAGTTCATTTGTAATATGGGAAATGAGACAACTGTTTAGAATTATAAAAATATATATAAAAATAAGACTTCTAAAAGTCTCATTTAAATAGCTTATTAACTTGCGTGCCAAGTTCTTTTTTTGCCTTTCTTTTAACCTTATTAATCATCTTTTTCCTATAAGATTTATCAATTATACAAATGATAATTACAATTACAATAATGCCAATTAAATATAAATAAACAGAATAATCTTCCTTATAATCTCCCCATAAACCTACCCTATCTTTTTTAGCCTTAGCTTCTATTTTTTTTAGTTCATCAGTATATTTATAATCACCATATAAATATGCCACTTTAGCAAGCCCTTTTTCAATAAGTTTAGATTGTAAAAGATTATCATCGACAAATACCCAAGCTAAAATCCTATCATATTTATCGAACTTATCATCTTCGTATTCAAGTTTAATTGAAGAGGCATTTTTTAAAGAATCACAAGTATATTTACTTGCTTCCTTTCCAAAAGGCTCTACTCCTTTAGTAGGGTGCTTAGTCTCAGGAGTATCAACAGCTAAAAATCTAATTTTTTTAACCTCACCATTTATAACCAAATCTACAGTATCTCCATCAATACATTTTTTTAAACTTATCTCTTCAGCCCTTACATTTATAAAACAAAAACAAAATACAAATAATATAAAAAACAACTTCTTCACCATTATCACCAATAAAATTATACATTAAACAAAACTAAAAATCAAAAAAAACCAAATAGTTATGGTTTTTTAATTAGAAAATTAATTAACTCTTTAGGTTTTTTACCTTCATAAATGATCTGTTCAATTAAATTAATTATAGGCATATCGACATCTTTATCCTTAACTAAATCTCTAATAGATTTCAAAGTATATAGCCCTTCAACGGTAGTATTTTTAATATAATTATTAATCTCTTCATTACTAGATCCACTACCGATCATATAACCTAAACTGTAATTTCTACTCTTATCACTAGTAGCAGTCAAAAGTAAATCTCCAAAACCTGCATAAGTAAGAACAGTATCCCCATCACTACCTAAACCTTTAATTAGAGACTTAATATCGTGAAGAGATTCAGTAAGAAACATCGCCTTTGTTGACTCAGTCATATTCATACCAGCAATAATACCAGAGGCAATCGCAATGACATTTTTAATTGCCCCGCATATTTCAACCCCGATAATATCATTAGTTTTCCTTAACTTAAAATAATTGTTTGAAAAAGCCTTAGTAACAATATCTATAGTTTCCTTATCTTGTGAAGCCAAAGTCAAACCAACCACACTTTTATTGACGATGTCTATCGCAAAAGTAGGACCGGAAATCACAGATAGTTTATCAGTTTTCAAATTCTCTTTTATAATGTCATAAACAAATCTGCAACTACCCTGTTCAATCCCTTTAGTTGCAATACAAATAGGCTCACCATTGTATATTTTTTTAAGCTTCTTAGAAGTAGAGTTCAAAAAAGCCGTAGGAACTGCAATAACTATCAAATCAGAAGAGCAAACATCCTCCAAATTAGTAGTATAATTTAACCCCTCAGGTAAAGTAACTCCAGGAAGAACTTTACTCACATGATTATCACGTAATTCTTTCATTTCCTCCTCAAAAGGAGTCCATAGTAAAACATCATTCTTATTAAAATTTAAAACAGTCGCAAGTGCACAACCATATGCACCACTACCAAGTATTGACACTTTCATTTTCATCACCGTATAAAATTATAACATTTAGATAAAATATAATCAAATAATATTTAAAATAATTTTAAACCGTGTTATAATCTAAAATAAGGAGTGATACAATGAACGAAAATCAAAATAACGAACAAAAAGATAATGAGCCTCAAGTGATAAATAATCCATTTGCCAACATGAATAGAAAAAAAGACGAAATGGAAACTCAAAAGAAAAAGACAAAAATGATTATAATAATATCCATAATAGTAGTAACACTACTTCTAGGATATATAATAATTGATAAGATTAATTACAGTATAAATAAAAATAAAGCAGAACCACAAATTAAAGAAAACCTAGAAGAAATATCACAAGAATTAGTAGAATTTATAGAACAAAAAAACTTAGATTCACTTGATGTATTTGGTAAAAATGAAATAATAAGAGTTGCAATTAACGATGTATGTTCAGGAGTGTATGACTGTAAAATAGTAGATGGATATCAAGTTTCCGAATATATTAAAGAAGTATTCGATAAAGAAATCCAATTAACAGATGTAACGTGCGAATACAATGATGGAGTATTATATGCATATGATCCTAACCAAAACAGATTTAATTTCACAAACCATGTCCATGATCCAGTAAACACAATTCCAATATATACAAAAATCAATTCAATTAAAAAGAAAAATGGAAAATATATACTCACGCTTAACAAACTTTATTATAGTCCTACAAAAAGTGAATATATAACATCAGACCCACTTGGAATAAATAACATATTTAACTTTGTAGACTACGACATGCCATCAGATAATGGACCAGTACTAGATATGTCTAAAATAACTACAGATTATGAAAACAACTTTGAAAAACTAAAAAACAAAGGGAATAAATATAGATACACATTTTCTAAAAAAGGAAAAAAATACTATTTAGAAAAATATGAAGATATAGAAAACGAAAGATGAAACAACTCATCTTTTTTTAATTGTGAATTAAAAAAGTAAATTCCAGTTCCTTAGATGGAAAACAATGTGAAAGAGAAACGTCTATTTTAAAGGGCGTCTTTTTGATTTTTAGAATTTGATTTTGTGCAAAGAAGATAGTAAAATAACATTTGTGTTAGAAATTATTCCATGATTAAAACACAAAAGGCTATAGAATTTTTAAAAATGTAAGACTAAATTCCTTTTGCTGAATAGTCAATATTTAATTATAAATGGGTGTTTCTATCACATGATATAGGATTATGGATAACGGTTATTTCCTATATAT
>JAFWHR010000003.1 GCA_017511945.1 Bacilli bacterium
AAGCTTTAGATTAGTAAGGGTTATTCTTGAACATCTTAGCTTTCTATCCTTACTACGTGAGGTGATTTAATGGAAAAACTATCCAAAAAACAAAAATATAAGTTAGATAGATTAAGCGAAAAGTATAAGATTCATGAAAATTTAAATAGTGAAATAGATGATAAATTATCATTAATAGAAAATGTTATCACAAAACAGTAAAATGAAATGCCCCAAAATAGTAAAATGATATTTACTTTTTTTTTTCAATTTAGTAGAATATTTGTGAAAAGAAGGAATTATATGGTTATAGTTATTACAGGGCCTACGGCTACTGGGAAAAGTGAAATGGGAATATATTTAGCTAAGAAGCTAAATGGTGAGATTATAAATTGTGATAGTACACAGATTTTTAAAGGACTTGATATATGTACTAATAAGGTAAAAGATAATGGTGGGATAGTTCATCATTTAATGGATGTTAAAGATTTAGATGAAGATTACAGCGTTTATGACTATCAAAAGGACTGTAGGTATTTAATAGATGATATTATTTCTAGAAGGAAAGTTCCTATATTAGTAGGTGGGACTGGTTTATATATTAATGCTACTTTATACGATTATGAATTTGGTTTAAGTGATGATAATGAGTACGATAATTTAAGTGATGATGAAGTTTATGCTATGCTTATTAAAATTGATCCTAATACTAAAATTCATAAAAATAATAGAAGAAGGGTTATTAATGCGATTAATTATTATAATGTAAGTGGCAGGCCTTTTAGTGAAAAAAAAGAGAGTGATACTCTTTTATATGATACTATTTTTATAGGTTTGACTACTGATAGAGACACGCTTTATGAGAGAATAAATAGAAGAGTAGATAATATGGTTGATGAAGGTTTGATAGATGAGGCTTTAAAGTTATATAAAAGTGGAATTAGAAGTAAGGCTGTTATGACGCCGATTGGACCTAAGGAACTTTTCGATTATTTTGATGGTAAAGTAAGTTTAGATGAAGCTATAGATTTGATTAAGAGAAAAAGTCGAAGATATGCGAAAAGGCAGTATACTTGGTTTAATAATAAATTGAATTTAAAGTGGTTTAGTGTTAATTATGATGATTTTAGTGAAACTTGTAATGAAGCGTTTGATTATATAAAGAATAAATGTAGTTAGATTTGAGTATTATAATAGAGTAAGTATATTTAAAAGTCGTGGGAAAAACCTGCAATGAATTCTTTAAAGTGTTGTAATTAAAAGGAAAAGATGAATAAAATGTTAGAGAGGAAGATAATTATATTTTTAAGCGATTGGAAAATGTAAAGGGTTAAATTATGTTTACTTATTGAGGGTGCTATAATTGTTATATCTATAAAGATGAGAATGGTATAGAACACTATCCACTTTTTATGATTATGTTTATATAGAAAATACAAGGAATTTCCTTGTATTTTTAAAATAACATTTTGAAGAAAGCGTATACAAATAGACCTGATATTAGACCGCTTATGAATGTTACTAATGTAAGTTCTATGAAGGCATTTTTATCTTTAGGTGGTTCTATTTTTTTTACTTTGTCATTTTCTTTTACATTAGTTTTTGGGGTATATGATTTAATTATTTCATCTAAAATATCTTTTAGAGATGGTGTTTGATATATAATTTTATCATATAAATCTGATGATAATTGGATTACTAGTTTTTCTTCAGATGGTTCTAAGTGTTCATCTGATGATAGTTTTTGATATATATTTTTTATACTATTTTCTAAGTTTTGTCTTTCTTTATCAGTTATAGTTTCATTTTCATTTAATTTAGATGTAATGCATTCTATTTCTATTTCATTTGATATTTTATTTAATTCGTCTTCTACATTTTCTTTTTCAGTATCTTCTTTAGTAGTAGTTGATGTGTCTTTTTTACTTACTTCTTTTTTATTTGGAAATTCTACTTTTAAACTTCCGTTGTTTTCTCTACTTACTACTATTGGCTCGAAACCTTTATCAGTTTCTAGTATTAGGGCACCATCTATTTTATTATCTGATGGTTTAATGCCATATACTTTAGTTATGTCACTTCTAGTATTTAATACGTAAGATTTTATCTCATTTAATGTATCATCCATTTTATCTGAATCTACAGTTTCATTTTTGGTATAAGTAAACTTGGCTTCTCTTTCCATAGTATCTTTTATTTGAGTATCAATTTCCCTTTGAATGTTTTCTTTATTGGCATAATCAAATTGTAGACTTTTGACAATTATATCGTAAATAGGAATGTTTGGGTTGTTATTAATTACTGTATGTGGAATTCCATTTTTATCCTTATAAACTATTAGAGTATACGATTTAGATGGATTAATTTCATATTCGAATATTCCGTTTTTTTCAAATAGTTCTTTTAAATCTAAGTCGGTGTTTTTCTCTATCATATCTTTTTTTTCATCTACGTTATCTATGTTTTTTTGTAGTTCGGTTTTTAAGAAGTTTAATGTTTCTATGTACTTTTTATTATCTTTAATGTTTTCGAGATATCTTTTAATGTCTCTATTTTCAACTGTGTTAAATTTTTCTTTAAAGTCTTTTTCCATACTTTCTATAGAAGTATATTTATTATTTTTAATGTTTTCTAAGATTTCTCTTTTAAACATCTCAATTATTCCTAAACTTAAGAATTTTTTGGCTTCATTTTTGTTTTTAAATGTTGTAAAGTCTACTTTTTGTGGACCATTTTTGTACATAAATACATCAAGTCTTCTTCCTTTTAGATAAAATACAAATGTCTTTCCGTTAATGTTTATTATGTGTCTATTCACTTTTATCAACTCCTAAGGTTAATTATACAATATTTTGATTATTTTATCAATTTGAATATTTTAGAAAATTGTGTATAATATGTACCTTGTGAGGGGATTATATGGATTATGAGTTAATGATTCCAGATTCTTATCATCCGAGTGTATATGACATTAATTATTCTTTGATTAGAGATAATGGAATTAAATATGCGGTTTTTGATGTAGACTGTACTATTTTACCTTTTGATGATATTAATGTAGGTGATGATTTAATAAATCTTTTTGATTATATAAAGTCATTGGGGATTCAAAGTGTGTTATGTAGTAGTGGTTCTAAAAAAAGGGTTGAAGTAGTTGGTGAGAAGTTAGATATTAATTACATGTATGGAGCTAGAAAACCATATGTTGGATTTAATAGTTTAAAAAGTTTGTTTGATGATGATTTTGAGAGAAAAAAATCTGTTTTTATTGGTGATTCACCATTTTTCGATATGTATAATGCTGGCAAGATTAATATGAATAAAATTTTAGTTGATATGTTAATTCAAGGCTTTAATTTTAAGACTTATACTAATGAATTTATTAGGGCTGCTCTATTTAAAAGGTTAAGAGTTTACGGTTTGGAAGAAAAAAAATACTATAGAGGAAGTATAGAGAGATAAATCTATACTTTTTTTGATATAATTTATTTAGGTGGTCTTTATGAAAATAATAATGCATATAGATGTCAATAATGCTTTTTTATCTTGGAGTGCGATTTATTTATTAAATAATGGGTTTAAATATGATATTAGAAATAGTTATGCGGTTATTGGTGGTGATGAGAAAAGTAGAAGGGGTATTGTACTTGCTAAATCTACTCCTGCTAAAAGAAGGGGAGTTGTTACTGGTGAAACTTTATATAGTGCGAGAAAGAAATGCATAGGTCTAAAAAGTTATAAACCTAATTACAAGTTTTATAAAAAAATGAGTGATACAATGTTTAAACTTATAAAGGGATATTCACCTGATATAGAGAAGATGAGTATTGATGAGTGTTTTTTAGATTACACTCCTGTTAAAAGATTATATGGGGATGAAATAGAGTTTGCTGAAAGAATAAAAAAAGAGATTTATCAAAAACTGGGTTTTACTGTAAATGTTGGTATTGGAAATAATAAGTTATGTGCGAAGATGGCATCTGATTTTTCTAAACCTAATAAGGTTCATACTTTATTTTTAGATGAAGTTTCTAAAAAGATGTGGCCTTTAAAGGTCGGAAAACTTTTTGGAATAGGAAAGCAGACTGAGAAGAAATTAAACACTCTTGGTATTTATTATATTAAAGATTTAGCTTGCTTTGATGAAAAAACGTTAAAAAAGTATTTTAAAAGCCAAGCTGCTTATATGATTAAATCTGCTAGGGGATTTGGCAGTGATGAGGTTATAAGTGAGGAATCTATTAGTAAGGGTATTGGGAATGAGACTACTTTAGATCATAACATTTATAGTAAAGAAGAATTATACCCTTATCTTTTAGGTCTTTGTGAAAATGTTTGTCTTAGACTTAGAAGAGATGATAGGTATGCTTTTGTGGTTGCGGTTACAATTAAGGATAAGTTTTTTAAGAGAAAAAGTCATCAAAAAAGGTTAGTTAATGCGACTAATATAACTGAGGAGGTATATAATTTATCTAAAGAGATTTTAAGTGAGATGAATGTAGAAGATGGAGTTAGATTGATTGGGGTTAGACTAGATGGACTATCAGATTTTTCATATCATCAGACTAGTTTATTTGAAAATATAAATGATAGGGATAGCATTAATAATTTAGATAAGACGATAGATGAGATAAAGGATAGGTTTGGGTTTAAAGTTATCGGTAAAGCGTCTTTAAATAATAGAGAGGTCAGAAATAAATATTTAGATAAATAGTTGTATATTTTATTATTAGATGTTATACTCTAGTTTAGAAAAGTAGGTGGATATATGGGAATTATTTATTTGATGACTTTTACTTTATTATTTTTAACTATTTTGCTTTTTAAAAAAAGTGATAAGAAACTTAATTTAGTTGTATGCATTATTTTTAGTGGATGCATTTTGTATTTTTATAGTTTACTTTGCGCTTCTGTCCTTTCGTTTTTAAATATTAAAAATACTCTTTTTAATTTTTCTATTTTAAATATTCTTACAGGTTTAATTGTTTATTTATACAATAGAAAAAAACATGATAAGTTTACTTTACAAGAGTTTTATGTCAATAAGATAGAAGTAGTATGCGTTTTAGTTATAATTGTCTTATGTCTAGTGTTTGGCATTATTAGGTATTCTGGTTTTACTTCAACTAATTACAGAATAAGTGATGCGACCGTTCACTTTAAGATGAGTCATGATTACAGCACTTATCAGAAACTTTTTGATAGTGGTTACAGTGATTCATTTTATGAATTTAAAAATTCGATGTATGGATATTATGTTCCTTGTGGAATAGTTATGAACATTTTACCTTTTAACGGTGTTACTTCATATAACATTTTTAATACTCTGTTTTTATGTTTACTTTCTTTAAGTTTTTATGCAGTTATACTTGTCATGAGTAAGGATGATAAACACAATATATTTAAGATTATTTTAGTTTTACTTTATACACTTGCTTATCCACTAAATTACACTTTGTTTGGTTTTGGATATTTAGGACCTGGCATTTTATCTGTGACACTTATAATACTAACTTGGAATTTGATTTTAAAAAGTGATAAAAAGTATTTATATTATCTACTATTTTTATTTAATTTCGGACTTTTTGTAAGTTACTATTTATTTGTTCCAGCGGTATTTTTAGCTGAAGGGCTATTTCTAATATATCTGTTTGTTAGTGGCAGGTATAAGTTTACTGAACTATTAAAATATGGAATTATATGTTTGATCATTCCAACTTTATTTGGATTTTTCTATTTGATATATCAGGGTCTAGGAGCGAGCGAGGCAATAAATAGTTATAGTATTGATGGGTTTTCATATAAAAATTTAATTGGCAATTACATTCTTTTAATTCCTCTTGTGTGCATTTCTATAATAGAGCAGATTAAGAAAAAAAAGGTAGATTTTAATTTAGTATTTATAATCTGTGAGGTTTTATATATTGTAGTTACATTTATTTTAATAGCAAACAAATCTGTCTCTCCATATTATTTTTATAAGCCTTATTACATTTTATGGATAATAGTTAATCTATTTGTATTTAAACTCATAGAGATAAATAAGTATAAAACAGTTTTAATAGTTAGTTATTCATTTATAATATTCTGCATTGTATTTTCTATTTTTGATGTTGAAAAGATGATCAGTAATAAAAATGGTGAGTTTCCTTATTCTGGAACGGTTCATCAACTTGGGGATATATATTCTTTTAATTATGACATGTTTACTAGAACTTTGGTCATTTCTAAAGGTGAGATAGAACTTATGGAAAGTGCTTCTAAATTTGCGAAAGCGTGCAATATTAATAGTAAAAATAATGATTTACCTTATGTTTCATATTACTCACAGAGAAGATGGTTTTACATGATAACGGGAATTGTTCCTGCTATGGATTATAGAAAGGGAGATTCCAATGATGTATATACTAGGAATTTTGTATATGACGACTTTATGAAAAGTGATAGAGTTTTATGTATAGCTGTTTCTAATGATTATATCGATGAGAATAATAAAGGTGATAATAAGATTAACATTGAATATGATAAGTTTGACATTCTATTTAAAAATAAGTATGGAAAGTTAATAAAAAAAACTAGAACTAATTAGATTTATATTAGTGGTATATAGATGAACTGTTAAAAAATGGATTCAAGGATTTTTGTATAATAAAACTCAATTTATAATATGATTAAGTTTATTAATTTACATCTAAAAGTATAAATGATATAATATTTGTGGAAATTAGAGGTGGTTTTATTATGGAAGTATCTAAAATTAAAGAGGCACTTATTCTCCAAAGAAAGATGGGTTTATCAGGAAATTTATATCATAAGACACAGTTGGACTTTGCCTATAATACAAATCATATTGAAGGTTCTACCTTAACACCAGATGAAACGGCTAGTATTTATGACACTGGAACCATTTTGACAAGTAGTGAAAAAGTCATAGTTTTAAAAGATGTTACTGAAACAAAAAATCACTTTACTTTATTTAAATACATGCTGGATACTTTAGATGAGGAATTGACAGAAAAAATGATTAAGAAGTTTCATTTTATATTAAAAGATGGAACATTGACAGATGAAGAAAAAGAATGGTTTAATGTTGGCGAATACAAAAAGAGAAAGAATTTTGTAGGCAATATAACTACAACTATTCCGAGCGAAGTGGGTAGTGAGATGAAAGCACTTCTAAAGTGGTATAAAGCAGTAGAAGACAAACGTGTGGAAGACATAATTGAATTTCATGTAAGGTTTGAAAAGATACATCCTTTTCAAGATGGTAATGGTAGGGTTGGCCGTATGATAATGTTTAGAGAATGTCTTTACAATGATATTATGCCTTTTTACATAGAGGATAGAAATAGAGATTTTTACATTCGTGGTATTAAGAAGTATCAAGTGGAGAATGAAAAAGGTTATTTAATTGATACTTGTTTAAACAGTCAAGATAACTATGAAAAATTAGCTGATTACTTTTTAGAATAAAGTATAAAATAGGTAAACATTTAATCTTTTTTATGGAAAAGACTTACAAATGGAATACAGTTATTTGGAAAAAGAATTATTCATGCAGTTAAATATTTAAAATAATATTGACAATTGATTTTTCTTTTTTTTTACATTATAATGGTTGTTGAGGTTAAGAATATGAATGAAAGCATAATTAGTGGAATATCAAAAGAGTTAAATGTAGGGGTTAATCAGGTTTCAAAGACTTTGAAATTACTCAGTGAGGGTAATACTATACCTTTTATTGCAAGGTATAGAAAAGAAGTTACTGGAGCTTTAGATGAAGAAGAGATTAGAAAAATATCTGATGTTTATGAGTATCAGGAAAATCTATTAAAAAGAAAAGAAGATGTGATTAGACTTATAGATGAGAAAGGTTTACTAACTGATGAGATTAAGGAAAACATTATGAAAGCTGAAAAACTCTCTGAAGTTGAAGATTTATATAGACCTTATAAAGAAAAGAAGAAAACTAAAGCAACTGAGGCTATTAAAAATGGTCTTGAACCTCTAGCAAAACTCATCATGAGTTATACTGATAGAGATATAGATGAACTTGTAAAACCTTTTTTAAATGAAAATGTTTTAAATAAAGATGAAGCATTAAAGGGTGCATCTTACATAATTGCTGAGTGGGTTAGTGATAATGCTTTTTACAGAAAATGGATTAGAAGATTTGTATACAATGAGGGATTTGTCGTAACTAAACTTAAGAAAAGTGCATCTGATGATAATAAGGTTTATGAGATGTACTATGAGTTTAGAGAGAAGATTAAGTTTGCAAAGGGTTACAGGATAATGGCTATTAATAGAGCCGAGAAAGAAAAAGTAATAAGTGTAAGTATAGATGTAGATAAGGATAAGATAATAGATTATTTAAAAAAGAGGGTTATTAAGAGAGATGGGAAATATAACTTTATTATTGAAGAGGCTATATTAGATAGTTTTAAGAGATTAATTTTTCCTTCAATTCAAAGGGAAATTAGATCTGATTTAATGGATAAAGCGTGCCGTGAGTCACTTGTCAACTTTGGAAACAATTTAGAGAAGGTACTTATGCAAAGGCCGATGAAGGAAAAGGTGGTTTTAGGTTTTGATCCGGCTTTTAGAACTGGATGTAAACTTGCGGTAGTTGACGGTACTGGTAAGATGTTAGAAGTTTCTGTCATATATCCTCATGAGCCTAAAAACGAAAAAGAGAAGAGTAAAAAAATTTTACTTGATCTAATTGATAAATATAATGTCGATATTATAGCTATTGGAAATGGTACTGCATCTAGAGAGTCAGAGGCTTTTGTAAGTGATGTTATAAAAGATTCTAAAAGAAATACACAGTATATAATTGTAAGTGAAGCGGGGGCTTCTGTATATTCGGCAAGTAAACTTGCGATTGAAGAGTTTCCTTCTTTACATGTTGAGCAGAGAAGTGCGATAAGTATTGCGAGAAGACTTCAAGATCCATTGGCTGAACTTGTAAAAATAGATCCTGAAAGTATAGGGGTTGGAATGTATCAACATGATGTTCCAGATAAAGATTTAAAAAGTTCTTTGGACTTTACTGTGGAAAAGTGTGTGAATGGTGTAGGTGTCAATGTAAATACATCTAGTTATTCTCTTTTAAAATATGTATCTGGACTTACTAAGACTAATATTAATAAGATAATTAAATATAGAGATGAAAATGGTAAATTTAAAAGTAGAGATGAAATTAAGAAACTACTTTCTGATAAAGTGTACAAACAGGCAGCTGGTTTTTTAAGGGTAATAGGTGAGAATGTACTAGATAGAACGGCTATACATCCTGAGAGTTATGATATTACTTTAAGACTTTTAAGTATGCTCGATTTAGATTTAGAAAATATTGGAAAAGAAGAGTTTAATGATAAATTAAATATAAATATAGATGAATATGCTTCTATTTTAAAAACTGATAAATATACTTTAGAAGATATTATAAATAGTCTATTTAAACCTATGAGAGATCCTAGAGATGATATGCCAAGTCCTCTTCTTAGAAGTGACGTTTTGGATATTAAGGATTTGAAAATTGGTATGCAGCTTGAGGGTACTGTTAGAAATGTAACCGATTTTGGTGCCTTTATAGATATCGGTTTACACAACGATGGACTTGCGCATATTTCTAAGTTAACTGATAAGTTTATAAAACATCCGATGGAGGTTTTAAATGTAGGTGATATAGTTACTTGCTATGTAGATGATGTTTTATACGATAAGGAAAAGGTTTCTCTATCTTTGATTAAACCTACAGGAATATAGAAAGGGGTATTTTATGGAAATTATTAAAGCGATTTTATTTGGTATTGTTGAGGGTATTACTGAGTGGCTTCCTATTAGTAGTACTGGGCACATGATTTTACTTGATGAGTTTATCAAGTTAGATGTAAGTAAGGAGTTTTATGAACTTTTTGAAGTTGTTATTCAACTTGGTGCAATTATGGCTGTGGTAATATTGTTTTGGAAGAAAATATGGCCATTTTACAGTGCGAGAGGTAAAACTAGACTTAACCATAGCGTCATTTCTCTATGGGGTAAGATATTAGTTGCATGTCTTCCAGCAGCTATTATTGGTCTTGCATTAGATGATTTTATAGATGATCATCTTCATACTGGAGTTGTAGTATCTCTTACTTTGATAATCTATGGTATTATATTTATTATAATTGAGTCTAAAAATATAGGAAGTAAGAGTGTCAAAGATTTGGGTGATATCACTTATAAACAGGCCTTAGGTATTGGTGGATTTCAACTTTTGTCTTTAATTCCCGGTACATCTAGAAGTGGATCTACTATTATAGGTGGACTTATTTTGGGTCTTGAGAGAAGTATTGCAGCTGAGTTTACTTTCTTTTTAGCTATACCGGTTATGTTTGGGGCTTCTCTTTTAAAACTTGTCAAATATGTATTAAAAGTTGGATTTACTTTTAGTGGTATGGAACTTGGAATTTTATTAACTGGATGTATAGTTTCATTTATAGTCAGTTTATTTGTAATTAAATTCTTACTAAGTTATATTAGAAAGCACGACTTTAAACCTTTTGGTTACTATAGAATTATACTTGGAATTATTATTTTAGTTTATTTTTGGCTATTTTAAATTGACAATAATTGGTTTATTATTTATAATACTTTAAAAAGTGATGACGAAGGAGTAGTAGTAGGATTAAACATTTTCAGTGAGTTAGTGGATGGTGTGAACTAATGATGTTTACTTATGAACGAGCCTTTTGAACTTTGGTCTTGCCAGCATTATAGGGCTTATTTGAGTGCATAGAAAATTCTATGAATTAAGGTGGTACCGCGGAATATTTCGTCCTTAGTTTATGGGATTTTTTTATGGTTTTGAAAGGGTGATATGATATGAAAGGTAAAATAGAAGGTATTTTACAGGATGTGTTTAAAAGTCTTGGATATGATGAGACTATAAAAATTGTAAGTTCTAAGTTTGATGATTTTCAATGTGATGTTTTATTTACGATGGCTAAGAAATATCACGACAGTCCAATTTCTATTGGAAAAAGGGTAGTAGAAGAGGTTTATAAGCTTGATAATTTTTCTCATTATTTTAAAAGTGTGGAAATTAAGGGAGCGGGATTTATAAATATTTGTGTGAGTGATGAGTTTATAAATGAATGTCTAAAAGATCTTATTGATGATTTTGGATTTAAGAGTAGGAATAAAACTGTTATTTTAGATTATGGTGGACCTAACGTAGCTAAACCTTTACATGTAGGTCATTTAAGGTCGGCTATTATAGGTCAGGCTATTAATAACATTTTAAAGTTTACTGGTTATAAGACAATATCTGATGTTCATCTTGGTGATTTTGGTCTTCAAATGGGGCAGGTTATATATGGCATTTTACACGATTTTGAGAATGTTGATGATGCTTCTATTAATTTAGATTATTTAAATGAAGTTTATCCTAAAATAAGTGCTTTATGTAAGGAAGATGATGATGTAAAAAATGAGTGTCTTTTAATTACTAAAGAACTTCAAAACGGTAATGAGGTTTATAGAAAACTGTGGAAAAAAATATGTGACATTTCTGTATCTGACATTAAATCTACATATGATTATCTATCTGTTCATTTTGATTTGTGGCTCGGTGAAAGCGATTCTTATAAATATTATGATGAACTATTTAAAATATTTGAAGATAAAAAAGTTGTTAAAACAGATGATGGGGCTAAAATAATTGAAGTAGCTGAAGATGATGATAAAATTACTATTCCACCATGCATAGTTCAAAAAAGTGATGGGGCATATTTATATGCGACTTCTGATTTAGGAACTATTTATCAAAGAAAGAAAGATTATGATCCTGATAATATAATATACATTACTGATAATAGGCAAGAGTTACATTTTACACAGGTTTTTAGAGCTTGTAAAAAAAGTCAAATATATGATGGGGTTTTAGAGCACTATGGTTTTGGAACTGTAAATGGAACTGATAATAAACCTTTTAAAACGAGAACTGGCGGAACTATGAAGTTAAATGATTTGATAGAAGAGGTAAAGAGAGAGTTTGTAAGTTTACGTGTAGAAAATAAAAATATGTCTTCAGAGGATATAGATATAATTGTGAATGCTATTATAAAATTTGCGGATTTACAGAATGATTTAACTAGAAATTATATATTTGACATTAGTAAGTTTTGCAATGTGAATGGAAAAACAGGTCCATACATTTTGTATACTTATTTGAGAATTAGTAAGCTTCTTTCATCTAATGATGGAATTCTTTCTAATAGTATTTATAATGATATTGATAGAAAACTTAGACTTAAACTACTTGATGCACATGATGTAATTGAAATGGCTTCTTTGGAACGAAAGCCTCACTTTATAGCAAACTATCTATATGAACTATGTGTGATTGGTAATAGTTTTTATGAGAGTAATAAGATGAGTGGGTTAGATGAGTTTACTAAGAATGATTATGACATTGTTTTGAGTTTTAATAATCATGTTATTGAAACTTTACTTGGACTACTTGGAATAAAAATTCCTAAAAAAATGTAGATTTGAATTTGCTTGTAATTAAAGGGAAAACATTCTCTTTTTTTTATTTTGTTAAAAAAAAATTAAAAATTACTTGAACCTTTTTAAAAAAAATGGTATATTATTTTCAGAGTAGGAAAGCTACTTAAAATTATAGAAGGAGGAAAAATATGGAATCTAAACACAAAAACGCGTTAATAGGAGCATTACTTGCAGTAGTATTTGTTATGGCAGTAGGTTATGCCGCATTTGCACAACAACTTACAATTAATGGTACTGCTAACATTACAAGTAATTGGGATGTACACTTTGATCCAAGTGTACAGACAGTTACACCTGTTGCAGGAAAGCTTTCTGATGGTACTACACAATCAACTACATCACCATCAGGATCAGTTGATACACTTACTGAGACAGAAGCAGAATTAAGTGCTGATTTAATCCAACCTGGTGATTCAGTAACATTTACTTTGAATGTTAGAAACTATGGTACTGGTTTATATGCTCAGGCTACAAGTTCAAGTCCAACTTTATCAACTACTACTGGAAGTTGTGATAATTCTGCTAATACGTGTCAGATTGGTCATATTAAATGGACTGTAACTACTACTAAGAATGTACTTCAACCTGCACATGCAAATGCAGATGTTGTAACAGTTAAGGCTGAATATCTTAATAATGTTACTACAAATGAAGTAATTCCTTCAAGTGAGAAGACTTCAAATATTACAGTTGTTATAAACTATGAGCAAGTAAACAATAACACTCAGCCATAGTAAAGGATTTGCTAATTAGCAAATCTTTTTTTTGCACAATGTAAAGTTTTTGTCTAAAATGTAGACTTTACATTCTTTTTTAGAAAAAACTATTGAATAATATAAAACATGATGATATATTTTTTTTAGAGTAGAGGGTTACTTGGAAAGAGGAGGAATGAAAATGAAATCAAATCACAAAAACACGATTATAGGTGGACTACTTGCAGTAGTATTTGTTATGGCCGTAGGTTATGCTGCATTTGCACAGCAACTTACAATTAATGGTACAGCCAACATTACAAGTAATTGGGATGTACATTTTAATCCAGCTTTTACTGGAACTACACAGGTTGACGGAGTTACTCCAGTATATGCAGTAACTGGAAAATTATCTGATGGAACTACATCAGCTTCAACTGCACCAACTGGATCTATTACATATGATTCAACTAACACAGTTGCAACTTTAAGTGCTTCTTTAACTCAGCCTGGAGATTCAATTACATTTACTTTAAGACCAACAAACTACAGTACTGGACTTAATGCTAGAGCTGCTGGAAATTGTGTACTCGCACCAGGTACTGGTGAATCTGGTCTTTCAGTAGATGGACTTACTGCAACTAAAGGTCATATCAAATTTACTGTAACTAATACTACTAACACTTTACAGCCTAATGCTACTGCTGCTTCAAGTTCATATGATAGTATTACTGTTAAAGCTGAATATACTGATGTGTCTACAAATGAGTCTAATTTAGGACCTACTACTGCTGTTTTAAAGATTACAAGAACTTATAATCAAGCAAATTCATGATATTAAATAAACTGTAATGATATTAAGTCATTACAGTTTTTTTTATTATATCTTGAATATAATTTTGAATGTGCTATAATTATTGTAGGATAAAGAATAGGAGGTTTTTTATGAGAAAAGGACATAAAAATATTGTTATAGGTGTACTATTAGGGATTGTTTTAATTATGATAGTTGGATACGCTGCTTTTTCAAGTTCTTTAACTATTAATTCATCTGCTGAAATTGATTCAACTTGGGATGTTCACATTCAAAACATCAGTTTAAAAAGTAAAAGTGGTACTTCTACAAATGTAACAACTCCTGAGGGAGGAGTTTCTGGCGCATCATATCCTTATGTTTCTACTGATGGACTTACTGCAACTTTTTATGCTGAACTTATGTCTCCTGGAGATACTATGACTTATACTGTTACTGTAATAAACAACGGTACTTTAAAGGCTAAATTAGTTGGTTGTAATTGGGATTCTGCTACTAATTCTGTTGCAGATACTGGATATATTAGGTATACAAAAGTATGTCCTTCAATTAACTCTGTAGTAAATCCTCAAAGTACACAGACGTTTGATGTCACTACTACTTATTATGATAATACAATGGGACAGATGCAACCTACTACTAGTGAACTTGAAAAATCTGCAACTTTAGTTTTAGATTATGTTCAAGCAGAGTAAAATTGTGTAAATAATTTAAGCATTTATTCTGATTATTTGTAAAAAAGCTCAAATGAAAAGGTAAATGCAACTTCAGTAGTTTGAAAGGGTAAACGCAACATTCTACTTATATTAGGGTTGCATTTACTTTTTCAGTTAAGTTTATTTGAAAAAAATAAAAAAACATCATTTATTACATTGTAAATTGTTTGTTGATATGATATAATTTTTTATAGTAGTGGATAGTTTAACTATTCAAAAAGGGGTCATATTATGAAAAAATTGTTTGTTTTGTATGGTCTTCTTTCCATATATTTGCTACTTAATGTTTTTGTATTGTCTCCGATGAATTTTCCATTATATAATGAGATTATAAATCCTTTTGTTTGGATGTTTATAATGGGATGTTCCATATATTTAAGTATGGATTCAGGCCTTAGAATTAAAGGTGCTAGAGATAAGACACAGAGTTTGATTATTTCTTTGATTATCTATATCATAGTATATTTTTTACTAGGTTTGATATTCGGCTTTGAGAAGACACCTTATGCAAAAGATGTACTTTCCATCTTGAAGAATCTATGGTCATTTGGCAGTGTAATTGTATGTCAAGAAATTGTACGAGAATCAGTAATTAAGGAAAATAAGAAGAAGACATTTAATTTTATTTTTGTCACTATTATGTTCATTTTAATAAATGTAAATTTCACCAATTATTTTAGTCATTTTGTCGATGTTAAAACTACATTTATTTATGTATCTACAACTATCATTCCATCAATATTTGAAGGTGCGCTTTTGACTTATTTGGTTTATACTGGTGGAAGTAGAAACGGAATAATATATAGATTATTTATGGTAGTGCCTCAGTTTATAGTTCCAATAATACCTGATTTGGATTGGTTTGCAACTTCTGTAATTGGTGTTACTTTACCGATTGCAATATTTATATATTTGAATTATATACATGTATACCGAAGTCAAAGACTTACAAAAAGGGAAAGGAAGAAATATAATCCAGCTATTTATGTTCCACTTTTCGTATTAATAGTTTTAGCAGCTGGATTTGTAATTGGATTATTTAAATATCAACCTATTGCGGTTGTTTCTGGAAGTATGTCTCCAACATTTAACAGAGGAGATGCAGTTGTTATTGAAAAGTTAAATACACAGGAGAAGAATCAACTTAAAAAGGGAGATGTAATTCAATTTGTGAGTGGAACTAAATATGTAATACACAGAATCGTTGATGAAGGCAATGATGAGTATGGAAATAAACTATTTACAACTAAAGGTGATTATAATAATGCACCTGATGTTGACAAAGTTCATTTGAAGGATATAAAAGGAAAGGTTTCGTTCATTGTACCTTATGTTGGTTATCCATCTGTATGGTTAAGTGGAGCGATTTCGTAAGAAGGGGAGAGTAGAAATGAAAAAAAAGAATGAGAGTAAAATAATAATTAAACAATGGGTTAGAGTATTTTTGCTTATAATTGTTATATCTGTTATGGTTACGTCAATTATTTCTGTAGTAAGGACTCTAAATCCAGAGGTGGTTACTAAGAAAAAATTATATTCATATAATTATACTGCAGACATGAATTATAGAGTTTACATAAAACCGAATAATTTTTATACTGCACCTTATATGGGTATGAATAAATCTTATATTGCTTCACTTATTGATCATTTAGAAGTAGATGCTAAATACAATTTTAAGAGTACAGAGGAAATTGATTATACATATAACTATTCTATAGTTGCAACTGCAAGAGGTATGGCTGAAGATAGTGACGGAAAGGATGTAGATGTTTGGTCAAAAGAATATCCTTTAGTTAATCTTGAAAGCAATTCTGGTAGTGGATCAGAGTTTAGTATCGCTAAAACTGTAAATATAGATTACAATACATATAATCGTGTACTTACTAGTTTTAGAGAACAGTTCGGCCTTTCTGTAGATGCTAGAGTTGATTTAGCTGTTAAGATTAATGTAACAGGTGCTTTAAAAGGTAGTGGAGAGAATACTTTACAGGAATCTCAAACTATGACGCTTAAGATTCCACTTCTAGTACAAACGTTTAAGATTACACCTGATTATGTAAATTCTGGTGGTGATACTGTATACAGTAAGGTTACACCTAATAAGCAGATTAATATTCCTCTTCTCGTAGGTAGTGTCGCACTATTGTTAATATCATTTGTTATATTTATTAAACTTGTTAAGAGTTTACTTGTGGTTACTAGAAAGAGTGAGTATGTTCTTGCTATTAACAAGATATTTAAAGAATATGCTGATGTTATTGCTGAGACGCATAACATGCCTGATTTAAATAAATATGATGTAGTTAATATTAAAAATTTTGCTGATATGGTAGATATTGAGGAAGAGTTACATTCACCAATTATTTACTTTGAAATTGAGGAAAATACTAAATGTGTATTCTTGATTTTACATGAGAATACTGCATATCGATTCCTCATGAGAGAATCTGATTTTAGTCATTTTGGAAACAATAAAGATTCAAATGATGATTCTAAAAAGATGTTTAATTAAAGTATTTTGTCGATGAGACCATATTCTATTGCTTCTTTTGCTGTTAGAAAGTGGTCTCTTTCTGTATCTTTTTCTATAATTTTAATGTCTTTATTTGTGTTTTTACTGAGTATTTTATTTAGTTTTAATTTTAATTTTATAATCCTTTCAGCAGCAATTTGAATCTCGGTTGCTTGTCCTTTAGCTCCTCCTAGTGGTTGGTGTATCATTATTTCACTATTTGGAAGTGCAAATCTCATTTTAGTTTCTCCTGATGATAATATGAATGCAGCCATACTTGCAGCCATACCTATACATACAGTTGATACTTTACTTTTAACAAAGTTCATGGTGTCATATATGGCCATTCCTGATGTTATTGATCCGCCTGGTGAATTTATATATAAATTAATTGGTTCGTGGTTTAACGAATCTAAATATAAAAGCTGCGCAACTATTATGTTAGATAGGTTATCATCTATCTCTCCTGAAAGCATGATAATTCTATCTTTTAACAGTCTAGAGTATATGTCATATACTCTTTCTCCTTCGTTTGTTTTTTCTACTACTGTTGGTATTAACATATTTTTACCCTCCACTAAATATAATAGGTGTAAAGGTATAAAAATATTCAATAAAGAAATGACAAAATAGTATATTTTTGATAAAATGTTTAATAGATAGGAAGGGTAACATGAAAAAGATAAGATTAAAATATAACAATTCTTATATAGAAGGCATTGAAGTTGGCACGAGTTTGTACGATATTTCTAAAATGGTAAAGAGTGATTTTAAATATCAAATTGTGGGTGCGAAACTTGGAACGAATTTAACTGACTTAAATACTAAAGTTTTAAGTAATAATAGAGTTGAGTTTTATGATACTTCTAGTAGAATAGGAAATAGAATTTATACACGAAGTTTAGAATTTTTAACTACGCTTGCTGTTAAAAAGGTTTTAGGAAAAGAAACTGATGTTATGATTAACTATTCAATTGATAATGGGATACACTGTCAGATAATAGGGAAAAAAATCACCAGCATTTCTGTAAGTAAAATAGAAGATGAAATGAAAAGTTTAGTAAGTATGAAATTGCCTTTTGAAAACATAATAGTAGATAGAATTGAGGCAATAAAATATTTAAGAAAAACTGGTCAGATTGATAAGGTAGGCATTTTAAAATATTTAACTGATGAGACTATTCAAATCAATCATTTAGATGATATGTATGATTATTTTTATGGACCTCTCGTTCCCAATACTGAGATTTTAAAGAAATTTTCTTTAAAGTATACAAGAGATAATACTTTTGTTTTAATCTATCCTACAGCTGATAATCCTAACAGGTTAAAGCCTTATCATGATCATATTTTAACTAATAAGACTTATAAAGATTTTAGTGATTGGGGAATGAAGGTAGGTATACCTACTGTGTCTATTCTTAACGAGGTAATATCTAAAGGTCAATCTGAAGCAGCTGTTAGGTTTTTTGAAGCTCATTATGATGAGGAGATATCTGATGTTATTGAACAGGTGTGCAGAAAAAAAGATAAAATTAAGATGATTTTGCTTGCTGGGCCTTCCTCTAGTGGAAAAACGACTACTTCTTTAAAGTTAGGCCTATACTTAAGAGTTAAAGGTATTAGGTTTAAAAAGATTTCTTTAGATGATTATTTTATGGATAGATCTAAAGTTCCTGTAGATGAGGATGGAAACTACGATTTTTCTGATATAAAAGCGCTTGATGTAAATTTATTTCAAAGACAGCTTCTTCGAATACTTGATGGACAGAAGGTTCTTATGCCAACTTACGATTTTGTCAATGGTAAAAAGATTTATAAAGATAATTACATAAAACTTGATGAAGGTGACATGCTAATTGTTGAGGGGATTCACACTTTGAATGAAAAGATTACAAGTGTAGTTCCAAGAGATGAGAAATTTAAGATATTTCAGTCACCACTTGCAGGTTTAAAACTAGATAATCATAATAGACTTCATTCGACTGATATTAGAAAGATTAGAAGGATAGTTAGGGATAATACATTTAGAGGAACTAGTGCGGAAGAGACTTTAGCTATGTGGAAAAATGTGGATAGGGAAAATGAAAAGAATATTTATCCATTTCAAGATGATATAGATGCGATTATCAATTCTTCTTTAGGTTATGAATTAAATGTTTTAAAAATATATGCTGAACCGCTTTTATTTGGAATTGATATAGATAGTGATGTATATTTTGAGGCAAAGAGACTTTTAAAATTATTAAGCAGTTTTTTGACTATTTCATCAGAACTTGTTCCTAGAGATTCCATATTAAGAGAGTTTATTGGTGGAAGCATTTTTAAAGATTATAAGGAGGTAAACAAATGATAAAAGTTGCGATTAACGGTTTTGGAAGAATAGGAAGACTAGTATTTAGAATAATGGAGGAAGATAGTGATTTTGAGGTTTGTGCGATTAATGATTTAACTGATCCTGAGCAGCTTGCTTATCTACTTAAATATGATACATCACATAGAAAATATTTACCAAACGAAATAAGCTACGACGAAGAGAATATCATAGTTAAAGGAAGAAGGATTAGAATATATAAAGAGATGAATCCAGAAAAACTACCTTGGAAAGAACTTGGAATTGATGCGGTGTATGAATGTACTGGTAAGTTTACTGATAAAGATAAGGCAAGTTCTCATATAAAGGCTGGAGCTAAAAAGGTCATTATATCCGCACCTGCTACTGGAGATTTAAAAACAATAGTGTACAGTGTTAATGAAGATATTTTAACTGATGAAGATAATATTATATCTGCGGCATCTTGTACGACCAACTGTTTGGCTCCTGTTATAGATGTTATAAATAGAGAATTTGGTGTTGTTAAGGGATATATGACGACAACTCATGCTTATACTAACGATCAAAGTATTTTGGATTTAGCTCATCCTAAAGGAGCTAAATCTAGAAGAGGAAGAGCAGCTGCTAGTAATATAATACCTTCTTCTACTGGGGCAGCTAGTGCGATAGGAAAAGTTATTCCAGAGATGAATGGAAAGCTAGATGGTTTTGCTTTAAGAGTTCCTGTAACTACTGGTTCTGTAATAGATCTTACTTTGGAGTTAAATGATGAAGTTACTAAAGATATGATAAATGCTGCTTTTGAAAAAAATGTCAATGATTCATTAGGTTTTACTTTGGATCCTATTGTCTCAAGTGACATAATCGGAGATACTCATGGAGGGGTTGTCGATGGTCTTATGACTGATGTTTTAGATACTCCTTCTGGACAACTTGTAAAAGTTGTTGCTTGGTATGATAATGAATATAGTTATTCTTCACAGATGGTTAGAACTGTTAAGTACCTATTTAAGTAGGTACTTTTAACATGTAAATATGTGTAAAAGATAATAAAAAAAGTAACAAATATAAGGAAAATAATGTTAAAATTGTATTGAGAGTAGGTGACATATGAGTGTTCAGGATTCTTTTGATAAATATATAGATGCATATACCAAACTTAGTGAGGTGGATAAAAAGAAAGAGATTATAAATAAACTTAGGGATTTGATTTCTAATTATGCACTTATAGGTAATAAACTAAATATATCTCACGATTTACTTATAAATAAGGAACTTGCTGATTTAAATAATGATCCACTTAATGAAAAAGATTTTTTAGAAGGTGTTTTTGTGTACATACATACTTTAGAAGATGAGGTTAGTGACATTATAAAGCATTTAATGAGTGGTGCTTATGAATAAGTTATCTTATTATATATCTAATTACTGTGATGAAGATGATATTAATTATTTGAAAAAAATTCTTGGGAAAATAGATGCCTTGGATTTTAATTTTAATGATGATGCTGCGAGAAATATACTTAATGATATGGGAAGAGATGAGAGGTTTTTAACTATATTTCACAAACTCTATAATACTATTGTTAATGATTTAATTTTTATAAGTAATGATATTTTAGGTGGAATAATAGTTTTTAATCAGGGTTATTATTCTCTCTTGGATAGATATGATAGAATAGATTTAAAGAGAAAGAACAGTGAAGTGTTTTCTGATGAGCAAATGAAGAAAAGTCTACATGAAAGATTGGATAAATTAACTGAAAAAGTAGATGATCATCCATTTAAAGAGGAATTTATTAAAGTTTTTAATGACAGAGGTAATTTTTCTTTAAGGGAAGAATTTAATCTTGAGAAAGGTAAGTTTTATTCTACTGATTTAAATGCGGCAAGTTTAATAACTCCTTCTCAGACTATATCTAGATTTAACGATGCCGAAGTTAATGGTATTGTAGGTTCTGGAAGTCATGATAAGAATTTTAGAGAGATAACTAGGGCAGTTTATGGAAAGAATTTTGGAATTTTAGGCACAAGCAGGCAAGATATAAAGATAAGGTATGTTAATAATGTTAGAGATGTAGAGGAACCTTTGTTAATTACTGTAGAGATACCTATTTATATCAATTCTTCTCAAAAGAAATCTTTAGAGTTGTTAAACGAAGAGATAAAAAGATTTGAAAAGGAAAGTGGAAGGGAAGTTAATGTAAATACTTTAATTGTCGATTATGATGAAGGGTTTCATGGTGCGATTACAATAGAAGATGAAGTAAATTTGGATGCGGCTATTAATAGTGTTAATGTGGATGATTCTCACGTGTTTTCAGAAAAAGAAGTGTATCTTGCTGGTTTTCCAAATGATGAGAGTCATTATGAGAGTAACTATGTATTAGATTCTAAAAAAGTATATGATAAAACTAGAGATGTTTACTTGCAAAGTAATCCTAATTTGACAATTGTCTCTAATTCAAAATCTAAATAATTGACTTTAAAAATATTAGTGTGATAGAATAGTTTTTGAAAAAATGGAGGAGTTTTATGAAAAATATAATACTTACTGGTGATAGGCCTACTGGGAGATTACACTTAGGTCATTTAGTTGGCTCTCTATCTCAGAGGGTTGAGATGCAAAATTCGGGAAAGTATGATGAAATATTTATTGAAATAGCTGATGCACAGGCTACTACTGATAATTTTGGAAATATTCAAAAGGTTAAATATAATGTAATAGAGGTTGCTTTGGATTATTTATCTTGTGGTATTGATCCAAGTAAGAGTACTATATTTTTACAGTCAGAAGTACCTGAACTTAGTGATTTAACTTTTTATTATATGAATTTGGTTACTCTAGCTAGATTAGAGAGAAATCCAACGGTTAAGCAGGAAATAACATATAGGGGTTTTGATAAGAGTATTCCTGTCGGTTTTATGACTTATCCTATAAGTCAAGCGGCAGATATAACAGCCTTTAATGCGAATATTGTACCGGTTGGTGATGATCAACTTCCTATGATTGAACAAACTAGAGAGATTGTAAGAACTTTTAACAGATTATATGGTGATACTTTAGTAGAACCTAAGGCGGTTCTTCCATCTAAAAAAGCTTGTTTTAGATTAATTGGAACTGATGGTGGAGCTAAAATGAGCAAATCTATTGGAAATTGTATATATCTAGCTGATAGTCCTGAGGAAGTTGAAAAGAAAGTGATGGGAATGTATACTGATCCTAATCATTTAAAGGTTTCTGATCCTGGTAATACTGAAGGTAATCCTGTCTTTATATATTTAGATGCATTTAGTAAAGATGAACATTTTAAAAAGTATTTTAAAGATGGTGAATATAAAAATTTAGAAGAGTTAAAATCTCATTATGAAAAAGGTGGTCTTGGGGATATTAAGGTTAAGAGATTTTTAAACTACGTTCTTCAAGATATTTTAGAACCCATAAGACTTAAAAGAAGTCAATATGAAAAAGATATTAAAGGAGTTTATGATATTTTGTTTAGTGGAAGTGATAAAGCTAGGGCTATAGCTTCTGAGACTTTATTTAAGGTAAAAAAAGCAATTGGTTTAGATTATAGAAATGATGAAGACTTGATTATTAAACAAAGTAAAAAGTATGATAATTAACTAGAGTTGTATAAAAAGGTGTTTTAATTTTATATTTGCTTTTATGATTATCTGTTTTAATAAGAAAATAAAATTTTCTTTTGAATATGATAAGATGTATTTTGAAGTGTTATATGGAAAAAGAAATTACTATATAGATGGTATAGTTCCATCTTTAATTGTATTTTTTGAAGGAAATGACGGTAATTATCTCATCTTAACTTATAAAGATAGTAAGGTGCTTACTAGTGAAGAGGGTATCGTTTTATGGTTCAGATAAAGGATGAATTGTCTGTGGTTGGTAGTGTTGGAAGTTTGTTTACTATTTACTCTGATATTATATACTGATAGTGGTCCTGTTTTAAAAAAACCGTACGGTTTATGATGGAAAGTATCTGATTGATTATGGTGAAGTTTCTTTAGAAAAATTTGACAAATTTGTAACAGATTTTGATAAAGAAATTTAAAGTTTTCTAAATATAATTTGAACAGTTAATGTATAATTGTTAAAAAATAAAAATGTGTTAGTATATGAATGATTGGGGTTGATAAATATGAATAAGGAAAAAATGGGAAAGTATTACCTTTTATATGAAATGATGATTAATTCATTAAATGATGATGATGTATTTGATGGTTTAAATAAGTCTTTATTGATGCTTAAATCTTATTTAAATACTGCTAGTATTAATCTTTATAAAAAAGACAAACGTGGTATCTATGTTCAGAAAAATGGTGATACATCAGTGGATCATTTGAGCCGCACTATTTCAGGTATCGTAAATAAAACGTATAATTTAACAGAACATAAAAAAATATTTAAACTTGATTTAAATCAAATAAAATCACTTAATAATATGTATTTGATGTCACTTGAGACAGATGAAAGTAAGTACATTTTGTCGATAAACAATTCTAAAAATCCTATTGATAGTAATTTTTTGCACATGATTCAAGATACATTATTAGTAATATTAAAAAGAGCTGAAATTCACGAGAGAAATATGAAAGCGATTAATATGGATTTACTTACTGAACTAGAAAATAGAAATTCATATGAAAAGAGAATTCAGAACATTAATGATTCAGAGGGCGAACTTGTATTTGCTATATTTGATCTTTTTAGATTAAAATATGTAAATGATAACTATAGTCATTCTTTAGGTGATGAATATATTAAGAAAGCTGCAAAAATATTAAAAAAGTATTGGCCTAGTAGTGTGAAAAATATTGTGGATGGAGTAGAAAAAGATATTAAAACTGGGCATACTGTTTACAGGACAGGTGGAGACGAGTTTATTCTTCTTACAAATAGTGAACAAATAGAAATGACAAAGGTTAAAGCAATGCTTGCTGCTGAAGAGGTTAGTATGTTCGACCTTGGAATAGATGGGTTACCACTTGGACTTAACTATGGTGTTGTAAAACATGATTGGTCTAGTTCTATTAAAGAGACGTATGAGCAGGCTGATAAGGCTATGTCAGAAAACAAGGAAAGAATGTATGAAACATTTGAATTAGAGAGAAGAAGATGATAAGAGTATTTTATTTACCGATATCAAATTATTTTTAAATTACTAATTAGTTTAGAAATAGATATATTTTAATAGTTATAAATTATATCCAATATAAGACATGATTGATGGAACCGATGATAATGGGTTCTTTTTCAATATTATAAGAATATATTAAAATAATATAGAAGTGTTAAAAAATTATGTACGTTTGTAAATATTTTATTTTACATAAAACTAACAAATAGAAATTAAAAGTGCAATTTTTATTTGGCTTTTACAACAATTTGGTAAAATATTGTTAGTGGAAATCTGTAAATATTTATTCATTATTTATCAAAAGAAAAAGATAAAGGTTATTAATTTAAGTATAAAATAATTAAGGAGATAGATATGAAAAATAATTATATATAAATTAATGAAAATGATTCTGATTATAATAGAAGATTAAAAGATAAGTTTTTTTGAATTAAATACTTATCCCTCATCAAATCTTTTAATATATTTATTAATTTCATCATTATTTTTTTATATTTATAATAAATAAGACTATTGACTTGTGGTCTGAATTTACCTACAATTAAAACAGTAGGTGAAAAAAATATTCTAATATTTATCTAATCTGAAGGAGGGACAGCTTTAACCTCTATAATCAAATAGATCCATTAATGTATCTTAATCAACCTGAGTAAGAAATTAAATATAGCGAATATCACAAAGTTTTTCGAATAGGGTTTTTGTTTTTTTAAAATAAGCTAATTACCTTAAGAAAAAAATACAGTTGAAATTAAAGATACTTGTATATTGAAAGGCGGTAAGATTATGAAAAATTATTTATCGGGAGAAAGTTTTGTAGATAATATTTATCAAAATTTAATTAATAATATAGAAGTTAAAAATGCAATATTTAGGGAAAAAACTAAAATAAGTAGTAGAGAAGATGCGATTAAAGCATATATGAATAGGTTAGAAAAAGCACACTCTACTGAAAGGAGACTTAATTTACTTAAAACCCTTTATTATAAAAGATATGTGATAAATCATTTGCCAGAAAGTTATATACAACTTCAGCGTAAGATAGCCCGTGAGCAAGGACACGGTGATATTATATTTACCGAGAAAGTTAAAAAAGAGAAACTAAAATATATTCAAGATGAACAAAAAAAATCACTAAATTTATGGCTTACTTATTTAAATAGTGAAGATGCAATGTTTCCGATGTGGTTTAAATATTACGTATTTCAAGGAATGCTAAAATTAGGCAAATATGACAAAGAAAAAGGAAAATTTACTAAAAGAAGTAAAGATACAATATTACCTTTTATTGAGGTAAATCCTGAAATACTAGGACAAATGTATACACTACTATCTAAAATGATAGAGGATAAAGAACTTAACAAAGAAGAACTAAATACATTAAATAATGGGAAATCATTTAATAGGCTTTATACATATATATTAAAAAATATGATAAATGATAGAAAAAGAATAGATTCACAAGATGGGATTTGGGTAAAGTACGTTCAAGGTGATGATTATAAAAAATTGTGGAAGTCTTTACAAGGTAAAAATACAGGGTGGTGTACAGCTGGAGCGGCTACTTGTAAAGAACAGATAAGACTAGGGGACTTTTATGTTTTTTATACAAAAGATGAAAATGAAGAATATAGGATTCCAAGAGTAGCTATTAGAATGAAAGGACATGATGAGATAGGTGAGGTAAGAGGAATCTGGAAAGAGCAAAATATAGAACTTGAAATGGTAAAGGTTGTAGATAAAAAACTAGATGAATTTCAAGATAAAGAAAAATATATAAAAAAAGTACATGATATGAAATTAATGACTATCATTGAAAGAAAAACAAATAGTAATGAAGATTTAACAAAAGAAGAAATAAGGCATTTATATGAAATAGGCACTACAATAGAGGGCTTTGGAATGGAAAAGGATCCTAGAATAGAAGAGATTAAAGCAAAAAGAAATGTAAAAAAAGATTTATCTTATTTATTTGATTGTAAAGAAGAAAATATTGGAACAGAATTATCAGATTTTGGTAAAAATGAAATATTTGCATATATAGGTAATATATCATTACAAGGAACGACGGTTCCTGACATTTTTAAATCTCTTAATGTAATATTAGGTGATGCAGATTTTAGATATTTAATCAGCAGCCAAGGTTTAGAAAACCTGCAAAGTATAGGCGGAACTGCGAATTTTGATAATTTAACTAGTAGCCAAGGTTTGAAAAATTTAAAAACTATAGGTGGTGATGCAGATTTTAGTAGTCTAACTAGTAGCCAAGGTTTAGATAACCTGCAAAGTATAGGTGGAACTGCAAATTTTGATAATTTAACTAGTAGTCAAAGTTTGAAAAAATTAAAAACTGTAGGTGGAGATGCAAGTTTTTACAAATTAACCAGTAGTCAAGGATTAGAAAGCTTGCAGAGTATAGGATGGAGCGCATATTTTAATAATTTAACAAATAGCCAAAGTTTAAAAAATTTGCAAAGCATAGGCTTAAATGCCATTTTTAATAAATTAACCAGTAGCCAAGGATTAGAGAATTTGCAAAGTATAGATGGATATGCAGATTTTAGTAGTTTAACCAGTAGCCGAGGTTTAGTAAGCTTAGAAAATATAGGAAGAGATGCATATTTTAATAATTTAACTAGTAGCCAAGGTTTAGAAAACCTGCAAAGAATAGGTGGATATGCAGATTTTAGAAATTTAACCAATAGTCAAGGTTTAGAAAACCTGCAAACTATAGGTTGGGTTGCGAATTTTAGAAATTTAACCAGTAGCCAAGGTTTAGAAAAACTGCAAAGTATAGGAAAAGATGCGAATTTTAGAAGTTTAACCAGTAGTCAAGGTTTAGTAAGTTTACAAAGTATAGGTGGAACTGCGGATTTTAGTTGTTTAAAAAGTAGCCAAGGTTTAGAAAACCTGCAAAGAATAGGTAGAGATGCAGATTTTAGAAATTTAACTAGTAGCCAAGGTTTAGAAAGTTTACAAAGTATAGGTAGAAATGCTCAATTTAAAAGTTTAACTAATAGCCAAGGTTTAAAAAGATTAAAAACTATAGGTGGATATGTATATTTTAATAGTTTAATTGATGCAAGAAGTATTAAACATATTAAAGCAGGCCATGAAATTATTTTACCTAAAAATAGGTTACCGTTTAGGAAAAAATAATGGTGGTGTATTGAATCATTTTTATAATCTCTATATTTGATACCTTTTTATGTTCTTAAATTAATTAAATCACATATATTAGTTTAGGGGATAATATATTTGAATGATTTTAAGGTGGTTATTGATACTGGACATGGAGGATAAAACTGACAAAGTAAAGTGTATGGAACTGACGAAAAATCAGTTCTTTTTTAGTACTTAAAGAAGGAGGTGAAAATGATGCCGAATTGTAAAGTTATATCCGTAGCTAACCAAAAAATTGATTGGTGTAGATTCAAATAATATTGTTATTTTCGATTCTGCAACATCACATACGGATATGTGGAGCGCTTATGAGCCAAGTAGAACAAGTGGGTTTATTTATTTTAGAGTTAATTAAATAATTACATTATTTGCTCTTTATTTATACTGATTTTAGAAAATTGTGTTATAATTTAATTGATTTGCAAACTCTATCATATTTAGGAGGTGGACATGGAGAAAAATAATATAAAAGATATTTTTGAAAGTTTGTTAGATGACTTGAAAAAATCATTGACATATTTAACTGATGAAAAGGATAATATTGTAAGTCAGTTAAGGAAATGGAACTCTGAAATATCCTATGATGAATTATGTGAATCAATTAAATTAATTGAAAAACATATTCAGAAATGGTACAAGAATTATTTAGTAAATAAGAGTACCAATATCATTGAATTAAGTGATTATCAAATAGTAAGTAAAGAAAGTGCTTATTTGATTGGTGAATGTTCACTGATAGATGGAATTAAAATTGAGGCGATTGATTGGCAAATTGGAATTATTGGTGATGGGATTGTAAAATCGATAAGAGAAAGGAATGGTAATAATGGGAGTGCCTAAGGAAACTAAAGGGGGAGTTTACATCAATGTAAATGAAGATAAAAAAGGGACTGATCATGTAAATATCTATTCTGATGATCCACGTGGTGATCATACATCTATACATATTAATATCAATACTAAGGCAGGTAAAGGAAGTATTACTGATACTACAAACGGTGGTAAAGAAACAACTGATACACAATGTTATTTAACAACAGCATGTATGAGACATTTTAATGAAGATTTTGATGATGCTGGTTATGAACTAACTGTTTTAAGATGGTTTAGAGATAAATTTGTATCTAAAGAAGATATTGAGCATTATTACGAAATAGCTCCTACAATTGTTGAAGCTATAAATGAGTGTTTAGAAAGTGACGAAATATATAATTATATATACGAACATGTTATTGATGAATGTGTTAAAGCTATAGAAGCAGGTAACTATGATTTTGCATATAGTAGATATAAAAATAGCATTTTAGCATTTGAAGAAACTTATGCAAAACCAATGCTTGGACAGAGATTAATTAAAGTTTTAAAAGCAAGATAGAATGTTTGCTCATTAAGAAGAAACATAGTGAAAGCATATTATCTTTCCACACTAGATATTATAGAACCCTATCAATGTATGGATTCTGCTTTTTATTTTTTTAATACAATATCATTTTTAGTTATAATTCATATATTAGTCTAGGGGATGATATATTTGAATGACTTTAAAGTGGTTATTGATGCTGGACATGGTGGATCTGATAGTGGAGCGGTTAGTTCATCAGGGGTTAGGGAAAAAGATTTAACTTTACAAATTGCGCAGTATATGTATAATCAGTTTAGATCTAAAGGGATAGATGCAACTTTAATTAGAAGTACTGATGAGACAATATCACCTTCGGATAGAGTTAGAAGAATACTAGATGCTTATGGTGATAATTCTAACGTTATAGTTATATCTAATCACATAAATGCGGCAGGTGGGGCTGGTGCTGAAGGAGCAGAAGTTATATATGCTTTAAGAAATGATGATAAACTCGCTAAAAATATTCTTCAATCTTTAGGTAATGCTGGACAAAAGATGAGAAAGTTTTATCAGAGAAGACTACCAAGTGATACTTCAAAGGATTACTATTTTATTCATAGAGAAACTGGGAGAAATACACAGCCAGTAATTGTAGAATATGGTTTTATAGATAATCCTACTGATTTATCTAAAATACAAAATAACTATAGAAAATACGTTGATGCTGTTGTAGATGCCGTCATTGCAACAGAAAAGGGGCAAAGTGTGCCAATGGCACCACTTGGAGATAATTACTATATAGTGAAATCAGGGGATAGTTTATGGAGTATTGCAAACAAATATAACACGACAGTAAATGAGTTAAAATCTTTAAATGGTTTGACATCAAATAATTTAAGTATAGGTCAGGTTTTAAAAGTTTCAATGAATAATGAAAGTGGTAATACTTATGTTGTAAAATCGGGGGATAGTTTATGGAGTATTGCAAATAAGTATAATACGACGGTAAGTGAGTTAAAATCTTTAAATGGTTTAACATCAAATAATTTAAATATAGGACAGGTTTTAAAAATTCCTATGAATAATGAAACGGGTAATACCTATGTTGTAAAATCTGGGGATAGTTTATGGAGTATCGCAAATAGATATAATACTACAGTAAGTGAGTTAAAATCATTAAATGGTTTAACTTCTAACAATTTAAGTATAGGACAAACGTTAAAAATTCCTGAAAATAATTCAGGAAGAACATATACAGTTAAATCAGGAGATAGTTTATGGAGTATTGCAAATAGATATAATACGACAGTAAGTGAGTTAAAATTATTAAATGGTTTGACATCAAATAGTCTAAGTATAGGTCAAGTTTTAAGGATTAGCTAATGTTTTTAACAAGGTCAAATTTGTAGCCTTGTTTTTTCATTTCTGTTATAAATGACTCTAATGCTTCATAGTTTCCTCTATTATTTGGATGAATTAAATATATGGCTCCATTGTGATATCTTTTTAACATTTCATTTAAAGCTTCTTCTTTCGATAATACTTTAGAAAAATCATCGTAATTTGCACTATAGAAAAATGTTTTATATCCTAAGTCTTTAATGATTTGTAAGTCTCTAAAACTCCATTCGCCTCTAGGATCTCTATATACTTTATCCATATCTTTTTTAGTGATGTTATAGTATGCTTTTTCAGTTTCTTTTATCTCTGATAGGAATTTTTCAAAGTTTTCTTTAGTGGCTAGTGATGGCATATTTTCATGATGAAATGTGTGATTTCCTATGGAATGATTTAAAGACATCTTTTTAATTAAATCAGGGTTTTTTTCAATGTAATTTTTACATAAGAAGAAAGTTCCTTTAACATCATTTTTATCTAAAACTTCTACAACTTTATCTAAATATGTCTCATAGCTTCCTTCGTCAAATGTCAGATATATTGTTTTATCATCTTTACCTAAAAAGTAGGCATCATATTTTTTTAATTCATTTATATCTGCTCCTCCAGGTGGTCTTTGATGATCGAATTTATTTCCGCTCCACCAGCCTCTTGAAGTATTGTCAATTTTATCATAGCTGTCTTTGTAGGTTAAATTTTGTCTGCTAACTTTTACAAATCTATAGGCATTTGCCTTTTCTCTCTTTGAATTTGAGACACTGTACACTAGTTCATATATTCCTTCTTTATTGTAATTAACTGTTCCTTCTATTTTAACTTTATTTGTAATGTCTCCATCTTTTTTATCAGAGGCACTATAGCCAGGTTCTTCATATTTTTCACCTTCTATTAAATTTGTAATTACTTTTCCTTTTAAAGTTATTTTGGGAATTGTATCAGTTTCTCGTTTGTTAGTAGATAATATAAGTGTCACTATAAAAATTAAAGGTATTATACATTTTACTATTTTCAAGTTATTCCTCCTTTGTAAAAATTATATTTTTTTATAAAATATTTATTCTTTATGTAATCCTTGAACATTTTATAAAACTAATATATAATTATAGTAGATGGAGGGGCAATATGAAGATAGTAAAAGATATTAATCCTAGAATATTTAGAGAATATGATATAAGGGCAGTTTATAAAGAAGATTTAAATGAAGATGTTGCATATACAATTGGAAGAGCTTTTGGCAGTTATGTAAAGAGGAGGGGAGAAAGTAAAGTTTTAATCGGTCATGATAATAGATCTAGTCATTCTACACTGTATCCTGGCTTGATGCAGGGAATACTTGATTCTGGAGTAAATGTACTTTCACTTGGATTAATTACCACACCGATGCATAACTATGCGAAAATGTATTTTGATGTTAATGCAGCTGTGATGGTAACTGCAAGTCATAATCCGAAAGAGTATAATGGCTTTAAGTTATCTGTTAAAAAAGATGATTCTCTATTTGGTGATGAACTTAGAGATTTTAAATCTTTTCTTGATAAATATGATTTTGATCAGGGAATTGGTTGTGTTTATGAAGAAGATATTTTTCCGGCTTATATGCAACTTTTAAAAAGGTCGCTTGACTTTGGTGAGAGGAAAGTTAAAGTTGTTGTCGACTGTGGAAATGGAACTGGAAGTGTATTTATAGAAAATATTTTAAAAATGTTTAATGTTGAGTATGATTTACTCTACTGTGATAGTGATTCTAGTTTTCCTCATCACACGCCAGATCCTGCTGTTAGAGATAATATGAAAGATTTAGGAGATAGAGTTAAGAGTTTAGGGTATGATGTAGGTCTTGCAGTTGATGGTGACTGTGACAGGTGCGGAATGGTTTTAGATGATGGAACTTACGTTCCAGCTGATATGATTATGCTTCTATTTTACCGTGATATCGCACCTAATATGAGAAATAGAAAAGGTGTGTTTGATGTTAAGTGTTCAAAGTCTTTGATAGATGAACTTGTACTACTTGGAATTGAACCTGTTATGAATAGAACCGGAGCAGTTTATGCGAGAAAATATGTTTTAGATAATAAATTGGATTTTGGGGGTGAGTATTCTGGTCATTTGTTTTTTACAGATAGATATTTAGGTTATGATGATGGAATTTATGGAATACTTAGAATTGCTGAATTGCTTTCAAAAAGTGATAGAAAAATATCTGAAATGTTTAAAGGTATAAATGAGTACTATTCTACAGATGAGGTTAGTTTAAAAAGAGAAGTAACTGATGATAATAAATTTGAAATTGTAAATGACGTCATTGATTATGTTAAGGAAAAGGGTTATGAGTATAATTTAATTGATGGTATAAGAGTAACCTTTAAAGATGGCTGGGCACTTGTTAGAGCGAGTAATACATCACCAAGTCTTACACTTAGATTTGAGGCGAAGAGCAAGAAGAGACTTAAGGAGATTGAAAGAGAATTTAAAAAAGTGCTTGATAGAGAGAAATAGTTTTCTCTCTATTTACTTATGAATATAAATATTATATAATTTATATGAGCCGCAATAGTATAATGGTATTACGAAGCAATGGTAATGCTTTAATGTAGGTCCGATTCCTACTTGCGGCACCATTTGAAAAAATTGTCGCACTAAGCGATATTTATATGACTAAGTCAATCTGATATAATTGACTTTTTTAATATAATAAATATTGTTATTAATCTAAAAATATGGTAAAATCGAATTAGATTTAAGCAGTATTAGAATCTATAATTTTAATACTGTTTTTTTAGAAGGAGTATGTTGTTAATGAAAAGAAAAATATTCTTAAGTTTTAGACCTGAATTTTTTAGACCTATTTTATATGATATAAAAAAATATGAATATCGAAAACGTTTTTGTAAAGAACCAACAACTGCATATTTATATTTAAGTGCACCTGTGCAAGAAGTAATTGGAATTATGGAACTGGGGCAACCTTTATATATAAATGAAGAGATACTTAAATATAATGAAAGTACTGACGTATATAAAAGACTTAAACAAAATTTGAAGAATGGAGAATTGTTTGCTATTCCGATTGAAAGTTTAAAATTATATAAAAAACCAATTCCGATTTCTAAAATAAAAGAATTGGAACCAAGTTTTTCAGTGCCACAGTGCTATTTAAATATTGAAAATTATCCAAAAGTATTTAACTATCTTAATAGTAGAGAAATGTATGATAGAGAATTCTATAATGATCATAAAAAGGTATATGAAAATAATCTTGGTATGAGTTGTAAGGAAATGGAGACCACGTTAGAATTTATCAAAAAAGATAAAGAATACTTAACGGATAAAAAATATGATATTATTAAAAGTGGTTATTTAAATAAGTAAGGAGGTATGTTTGTGAAAAACGTATATTATCCATTAGCAGGAATGAATTATATAATTAATGATTTAGCCCAAATAATAGAAAACAAAATGAACGATAAAAAGGAAATTGTGTTATGGTTATCAGCTCAAGTAAATTGTTATCCCCATATAGGGACATTAACTAACTTTATTTCTGCATTTGCTTTAGCAAAACACTTCAAGGAATATTTTAATGTCCCTGTTAAAATAAAAGTTGAATTATTAGAAAGTGTAACTGGTGAAGAGCAAATAATAAATGGTCATAAATATTACAAAAATTTAGATAATGTTTTAACTGAAGATGGAATAAGTATTAAAGAAAAATATTTACCTTATTTTAAAGATATTTTAAATAGATTGAGTGAAAAAGATAAAATTGATTATGAAATAAGATTCTTTTATGATTATCAAAAAGATCCATTAGTAAAGCAATCCTTAATAGAGGTTATGAATAACTATGAACTATTAAAATATACATTAGATCCTAAGGATGGGCAAATAAGATTAAGGTTTCCATGTCCAAAATGTGGACTTACGGAAAAACATTTGTTAAATACAAAAATAGAAGATATTTCTAATGAACATATTAAAATGAAATCAATTTGTCCGTACCATGGAGAATATAGCATTAATATTGATAAGAATAGTACAGATTTGTTTGATATGAATGTGCCATTAAGATACTTAGTAAAAATATTATACTTATTAAAAAAAGATAAGGAAGAAAATTCATTAAACGTAATTGTTGATGGTGGTGATTGGTCTGGAATTTGGCCTCTTAGAGTGTATATGGAACCATTATTAAAATTAAAACATTCTGATGTTCCTAGTATTATATATACACCAACTATATTAGATTGGTCTGGAAGTAAATTATCTAAAAGAATGTATGTAGGCAATCAAGCTTATAGAGAATACTTAAAAGAGGGGTTAATTAATTATTCCGAGTTTTATAATCAATATGGTGAAGTTGGATTTCAAAGATTATACAATGAAATTAATAATTGGATATTAGAACCAAAAAAATTTATTAGAGATTATACAATTGAGTACATGGATGCCATACTGAATGATGAAAAAATAAATATTTTATAGGAGTACATATAAAATTTATTGTATTAATCAAAATATTATTTATTGCAGTAAAATTATGTTATAATTTAATCAGTTAGTAATTATTACTAAAACTATTTGTGTCATAAAAGTTGTCGTACTTCATCTTTTATGACACCATAATGGATAGAAATTCGGAAACATTTTCCGAATAATAATAAAGGTATAGTTAAAATTAAAACTATATTTTTTTTGCCATACTAAATTTAAGATTTTTGTTAAAATAGGATTACTACTTTATTTTGTAACCTTTTATGTATTTTTTTGTTTGTGATGTAAATACTAAATTTGGTGATTTATTTGAAAAGAGTTAGTATATGGAAAGATGGTAATTATAAAAAATTTTCAAAATTAGATGAGGATAAAGATGTAGATTTACTCATTATAGGTGGTGGAATAACTGGTTCGAGCTTACTTTATCATTTAAAAAAATCTAATTTAAAAGTTTTACTTGCTGAACAAAATAGAGTAGGTTATTCAGTAACTGGTAGTTCAACAGGAAAATTAAACTTTTTACAAAATGATTTAATAGATAGTATAAGAAATAATTATAATGATGAAGTGGCTAGGTTATATTTGAAATCTCAGATGGATTCTATTAGAAAGATAGTTGAGGTGATTAATAAAGATAATATAGACTGCGACATAAAAAAAGTAAATAGTTATTTATATACTAATAAGGATAATGAGATAGATAAGATAAAAGAGGTTAAAAAGTTTTTAAGTGAAAGCGGTATAGAAGTTTTTGATGGTAAAAGTGATTTAGTTAAAAGTAAATATATGATATATGTAGAAGGTACTTATGTTTTTCACCCTATTAAGTTTATTCACGGCCTTATAGATGATTGTGATAATGTATACGAAAAAACAAGTATAAAAAAAATAGAAAAAAGGGGAGAAAAGTACATTTGTCATACAGGTCGTAATGTTATTAAAACTAAATATGTTGCAGTATGTAGTCATTATCCTTTTTTTAACATTCCATTTTTATTTCCCATTAAAGGCAGTTTGGAAAAATCTTATTTGAGCGCATGTAAAAGTAGAGTTAATCCCATTTCTTTAATAAGTTATTCTAAACCGTTTATATCTATTAGAACTCATAAGAATTATCTGATATATTTAAGTAATTCTGACAGTTTAAATAAATGTACAGATGATAAGAAAAATTTTGGTGAACTATGTAAAAAGGTATCTGATTTAAATATTAATCCTGATTACCTTTGGAGTAACATAGATATAATGACTAACGACTGTCTTCCTTATATTGGAAAAATTAAAGATAATATGTTTATTGCGACAGGTTATAATACGTGGGGTCTTACTAATGGATTTTCGGCTGGAAGTATCATAAGTGATATACTTATGAACAGAGATAATGAATACGTTAAACTATTTAATCCTAAGAGGGTAAATGCTATTAAATATTTAAAAACTATAACTGATATTTATGAAAATATAAGTGGTTATGTTAAGGGATTTAATAGTTCTAATAAATCTATTAAAAAGTCTAAAGATGGTAAAAGCACCTTAAAGGTGCATGGTAGTAGTTTATCAAATAAGTGTCCGCATATGGGATGCGGTTTAATTTATAATTGTATAGAAAAAACTTTTGACTGTCCTTGTCATGGGTCAAGATTTGACATAAAGGGAAGATGTTTAAGTGGGCCTGCTAATAATGATATTTAGAGTATTATTCTAGTATTTGTGTCTATTTTATCTTTGATATCTATATTTTTATAGTGAAGTACTCTATTATTTATGATAGGGAAGATATTTCCAAATTTATCTTTAATTTTAATGTCTTTTCCTTTTGTGTGGAAGTCTTTTAAAATCATGAGTTCTAACTTTCCTTTGACAATTATCTCTGTATTTTTTGTGTATTTTAGTATTTCATAGTTTGGTATTTCAGGAGATAGAGTAGTTAAAATTACGTTATATTTTTGAAGAAATAATACACTTTCACTATTGGCTATATTTAAAGAATAATCGGTTATTATTTTATTATTTTTGTAGTATCTATTTAATGAACCTAGATCATTTATTAAAAGTCTTTCATCTTTGTAATCTGGAAATTTATTCATGATATTATCAAGTCTATAGTAGATGTTTAAGTGTTTATATTTTGTATATAGTTCATAATTATCTGTGTACATTATATTGCATTTATCTCTATATTTGATTATGTCTTTTTCATCTTTAACAAATACGTTTATATTATGTGATTTGTAGTTTGTTTTAATCTTTTTATAATTAAAGTTAACTTTGTTTTTACATTCTACTCTCTTTTTTATAAGTTCATCTATAAGTGCATGTTTTAGTTCATTTAAGTATTTAAGAGGTATAAACACGTCTTCAATATCTATATTTATATTTTTAATTTTGAATGGAGTATTGTTTATTTTACTGAGTTTTTCTTTTAACATTTTTTTATCCATTTTTACATTTTTACTTCTATCTAAAATGATAGATTTTTTTATAATTTCATTTTTTCCATCATATATTTTTAGTGTTAATTCTTTTCCAATATGTCCTTTTAAACTAAATGTTATATCCATTTTCTTTTGACTTGTTTCATCTATACTTTTAAGTAGTTTTCTATCTATGGTTTTATTAACTGCATCAATATGTTTTAAGCCAATCTTATTGTCGACGCTTATTATTTTATTTTTTAAAGCTTTATTTGTAAGTAGATTTTTATCATCATATATTTTATTGACTATCATTCCTCTATTTGAATTTACAAATCTAATTCCATCTTCTAGATTTAGATCATCAGAAAGTTTTATAAAAATTTTTTTATCAGTTACTTTTGTTACTTTTCCGAGAGGATATCCTAAGTGATTTGAGGAATTGGTATTATAGATGTTACTATTAAATAAGTATCCTTCTGTAAAATCTCTATTAAACAGTTTAGAAAGATTAATCATTTCTTCTTTTTTAACTGTTATCTTTTTGTCTTTATAATATTCATCTATAAGTCTTCTATATACCTTTGTAACGTATCCAACGTATTCTTTGGATTTCATTCTTCCTTCAATTTTGAGACTTTGTACATTTGAAGATAGTATTTTACCTAGTTTATTTACAGTACATAATTCTTTAGTACTTAGAGGATACTTGTCTTTTAACTTTTTACCTTCTTTATAAAGTTCATAGGGAAGTCTACATGATCCTGTGCATCTTCCTCTGTTTCCACTTCTTCCACCATTTAGACTGCTAAATAGGCATCTTCCACTGTAACTTACACATAGTGCGCCGTGAATAAATATCTCTTTATCTATATCGGTTTTTAGATTATTTATAGTATCTATATCCATCTCTCTTGCTAGAACAACTCTTTTGACTTTCATCTTTTTAAGTAGTTTTAGGCATTCGTCATTATGACAGTTAATTTGAGTAGATGCATGTATTTCTAAATTTGGAATTAATTTTTTAGTAAGGCTAATCATTCCTATATCTTGCATGATAACGGCATCTACTCCTATTTCGTATAGATATTTTAGATAATCAAGACATGGCTCTATTTCATCTTCAAATACTATAGTATTTACGGCAACATACAGTTTTACATCATATAAGTGAGAGTAATCTACAGCTTTTTTTAACTCTTCTTTATTGAAGTTTTTCGCGTAAGCTCTCGCACTAAATTCTTCTCCTCCGACGTATATGGCATCTGCTCCACAGTTAATAGCCATTTTTAAAGTATCCATATCACCAGCAGGTGATAGTAGTTCTGGTTTTTTCATATGAAATTTCCTTTCTAAATTAATTATATCACATTGACTTTAAGTGTTAAATAATTTATAATTTATATAGTATGAGGGGTGAAAAGTAAATTGAAAAAAGGTTTTACTTTAATTGAATTACTTACAGTTTTAGTTATATTAGGTTTAATAGGTATGATTGCCTATCCGGTAGTTTTAGGTGTTTTAAATGATTCAAAACAAAGTGCCTATGATTCACAAGTAAAGCTAGTTCTAAAGGCTTCTAAAGAGTGGGGGATAGATCATATAACTGAACTTCCAGAGTGTGGTTCTGGTAGTAATAAAAGATTAGAACTTAATGATCTAATATCTGGAGGTTATATAAACGGGACGGTTATAAATGGAAATGAAGTAATTGAAAACCCTAAGAAAAAGGGAAATAGTTTGAGTGGATATATAAGTATTACTTGCAGTTCAAACAAATATGAGTATAAATATATTTCTAATGGTGATTAGTTTACAAATTATTATAAATTAAGTATAATTATAAAAGAGGTGGATGAGAGTGAAAAAGTTTTTAAAAAACAATAAACTTTTGGTTATAATAGGTGTTTTAATAGTAATTTTAATTTTATTTATAGTTTGGTTTTTTATAGTACCAAGTTTTAACGGAAATAAGTATGGGAATAGACTTAAGGAAGAGTCTAAACATAAGATTTCTTCGGAGACTATAGATAAAATTAAAGATAAGGCAGATGATAATGAAAGTGTAGATAAGATTGAATATCATAAGGAAGGAAGAATTCTTAATTTTACTGTTTACGTAAGTTCTAGTTTTACTCCTGATCAAGCTAAAGAATTTGGAAGCAGTTTAGTAGGTGAGATAGATGAGGATGATAGAAAATACTACGATATTCAGATATTAATAGATTCAGATGAGAAGAGTGACAACTATCCGATTATAGGTTATAAGAGTAAAAATGAGGACAAGATCAACTATGGAAATGTAGGTGGATAATTTATGAAAAAAGGTAAGGTTTTAACTTTAATAGTAATAGTTTTAATTTCTATTTTTGGGCTAACTTACTTTTTTGCTTTTAAGGATGAAAAAACTTCTTTAACTTTATCGCAAAAAAAGTGGATTGAAAACAATAAGAATAACATAATAGATTTTGCTGTTATAAATGGTGTTCCTATAGTAAATGAAAATGGTAAAGGTGTGTTATTTGATTTTTTAGATTCTATGGAAAAAGATACTGGACTTGAGTTTAATAAGATATCATATAGTGCAGGAAGTGATGTATCTAGTGAATACGCTCTTAAAGTAGGCGGAGAAGGACTTAAACTATTTGAAGACGAATATGTCATAATTACTAAGGAAAAAGTATTTTATAATAGGCCTGAAGAGATAAAAAATTTAAAACTTGGATATGTTAAAGATGAAGTTAGTGATTTTACAGCTTATTTAAAAGGTAGTGAGAATTTAATATTTAATCCATATGAAAGTGCCGCACCTATGATAGAAGATATTAAAAATGGGGTAATTAATGGAGCAGTTGTGCCTAAATTAGATTATTTGGATGTCATATTTACAAATAAATTTAATATTTCATACAGTATAGATGAGTGTTCTAAAGATTATGTTATTTCTTTGGGAAGTAATGTCGAGTTAAATAAGATAATTACTCAATATTTTGAAAATTATAAAAAGAGTAAGTATAAAAAATCATTTGATAAAAACATATCGGATGTGTATTTTAAATTGAATAAAATTGATGAAAAACAGCAAACTAAATTTAGAAGTAAGAGGTACAACTACGGATTTGTCTTAAATAGTCCTTTTAGTTTAAATGTTAATGGAAATTTAAAAGGGTTAAATACGTCTTTTGTAAAAGACTTTTCTAATATGGCTGGAGTTGAGATTGCATTTAAAAGGTATTCATCAAATGAAGCTTTGATTAATGATTTTAACAATAATAATTTAGATTTAGCATATGGAGATATATCTGGTAAGTTTGATGTAGACATTTTTAAAACATCACCACTTTACAATAATGTTTTTGATGTAATTTCTAAAGATAATACTTCTTTTGAAGTCAATAATTTATCTTCATTTAAGGGAATGGAAGTTTTATGTATCAAAGGTAGTGATGAGGCTAGAATACTTAAGAAAAATGGGGCAAAATTAAAAGAATATAGTACACTTTCTGATCTAATCTCTAACGTTGAAGGTGAAAAAATAGCTTTAATTGATAGTTACAGTTATGATTATTATGTGAGAAATGAATTAAAGAATGCATTTAAGATTAAGGCTATAGATTTAAATGTAGATTATGGTTTTATAAATAGGAATGTATCTGAAAATAAAGTTTTTAATACTTTTATGAATTTCTATTTTACTTTTATAAATCAGGAAGAGATTATAAATAATAGTTATAAAGAGATAATATCATCTAACAATAATATTATGATTTTAGAGATTATTTTAAGTATTTTGGTGTGTGCATTTTTAATAGTAACTTTATTTTTCATAGTCAAGTTTATTAAGAAAAGAAAGAAATTTGGATATAAGTTATCTAAATCTGATAAACTAAGATATATTGATTCTCTTACCTCTTTAAAAAATAGAAATTATTTAAATGACAATATATCTAATTGGGACATGAGTAAGGTATATCCTCAATCAGTTATAATAATTGATTTAAATAATGTCGCTTATATTAATGACAACTTTGGTCATAAAGAAGGGGATAAAGTTATATCTGAAGGAGCTTCGGTTTTAGTTAATAATCAACTTAGTGATAGTGAGATTATTAGAACTAATGGTAATGAATTCTTGGTTTTTACTATTGGACATGATGAACGTGATATTATAACTTATATTAGAAAAATTAATAAAGGTCTTAGGGAACTTTCTCACGGATTTGGGGCTGCGATAGGTTATAGTATGATATATGATGAAATTAAAACAGTTGATGATGCGATTAATGAGGCAACTAGTGATATGAGGAGTAATAAGGTAGAAGAATAAAGGGGAGAAGTAAGATGGTAAAGAGCTATTCTAAAAGAGTATTTGAATTAATAACAAAACCTGAGATGAAAATATTACCAGGTCATCTTGCTTTTTTTCTCATACTTTCTGTCTTTCCACTTTTAACTTTAATTGGGTATATTATTTCTAATTTGACAATGTCAATTGTTCCTTCTACAGCTATTCTTGAGAAATTTATTCCCGGTAATGTATCTAACATTTTAATAAGTTTTTTATCGGAAAGTCATTTAACTGAAAATATAACTTTAGTAATGATAATAGGTTTTGCTTTAGTTTCTAATGGAACTTATTCTATCATTACTGTATCTGATGAAGTATTTGGCATTAAATCTAAAAGCGAGATAAAAAAGAGAATTAAATCAATACTTATGATATTTATTTTCATGTTTTTATTTTTGTTTGTCTTAGTTGTTTTAGCTTATGGAAGTAACATAGTAAAATATGTAACTGTCTTTAGTGTTTTTAGTAGTATTAGTGATCAGATAAGTTTTGTATACCAACTAATAAGGTGGCCAATCGCATTTATCATTCTCTTTGGGATTTTAAAGTTCTTTTATACAATTTCCCCCGATGAAAATATTCCTTCAAAGTATATGAATAAGGGAAGTTTATTTACAACTGTGGGATGGATTATAACTACTTTTATATATTCTTTTTACGTAAGTCACTTTGCCGATTATACTTTGTTTTATGGAGGACTATCTGGAATAATTGTTATGATGGTTTGGGTGTATATGCTTTCATTTATTTTTGTCATGGGGATTGCGATTAACGCAGATGAGTATTTGGATCATAAATATGCGAATAAAAACAAAAAAAAAGTTAAAGATATTTAATGGGTACATATTTTAAATTACCTGGTATGTACTTACCCCCAGACTACTAGTACTTCATGTTTTCTTTATTGAATCCTAAAAAGTATTATAAGGTAATGGTTTAGACAAAGATACGTTCTTTGTCTTTTTGTATACTTTTTAAGTTAAAAGTGTTATAATGTTGTATGATTAGAGGTGAATTATGAAGAGATTTAGTAAAAAAGTTAACAGTTTACTAATTAAGATAAAAAAACAGGTAATTTACTTTTTTAAACATAATGTTTTATTTGCTTGTTTTGTCTTTTCATCTTTGATAAATGGATGTTTACTTAGATTTTTAACGGTTAAAAATTTCACTAATTTAAGTCCTATATTTGCCGATTTAGCTTTTGTTTTGCTTGTTGGTTCGTTGGGTTATTTCTTTAAACCTAAAAATAGATTTAGATATTATATAGTTTGGTCTATTATTTTAACGTTAGTTTGTCTGATTAATTCTGTTTATTATACTAACTATATTTCATTTACGTCTTTTTCACTTTTGGCAACTAGTCTTCAGATATTCGGCGTGAGTGATGCACTTCAGACTATTATGGAACTCAAGGATTTTTGTTATATATGGGCTCCTTTGATGCTTATATTTGTTCACTTTAAATTAAAAAGAAGAGGTTATTATTCTAAACTTAAAGTTAATGAAAAATCTTATGTAAGTGTACTAAAGGTGGTTGCAGCTGGATTTGTATTTTTGGCTATTTTTGTATCTACTTTGACAGGAACTGATATAAGTAGATTATATAAACAGTGGAATAGAGAATACGTTGTAATGAAATTTGGAATATATGTATATCAGGGTAATGATTTAATTGCAAGTATTAAACCGCAGATTAGTCCACTATTTGGATATGACAAAGCGGCTAGGGAGTTTAGAGATTATTATGAAGAAAACTCTAATGAGAAAAAGAGTAATGAATACACAGATGTATTAAAAGGAAAGAATTTAATAGTTATCCATGCTGAAAGTATTCAAAATTATCTTCTTACAACTAGTATAAATGGTAAAGAAATTACACCTAATATTAAAAGACTTGCAGATGAGGGAATGTATTTTTCTAATTTTTATGCACAGGAAAGTGTTGGAACTAGTAGTGATACGGAGTTTACTTTTTCAACTTCTCTTCTTCCTGCGAGTAGTGGTACGGTATTTGTAAGTTACTATGATAGGTATTATCCTTCTATTCAAAAACAAATTAAAAAAGATGATTATTATGTATTTAGTATGCATGCTAATAAAGGTAATTATTGGAATAGAGAAGCAATGCATAAGAATTTAGGTTATGATAATTTCTATTATTATGATAAAGATTATAAATTGGATGATATGATAGGTCTTGGACTTTCTGATAAATCGTTTTTTAAGCAGTCTTCTAAGATTATTAAAGATGTATCTGATAAACATAGTAAGTTTTATGGACTTATGATAATGCTTACCAATCATACGCCATTTGATGGTTTAAAAGATTCAACTGATTTAGATTTGACTTATAAGTTTAATAAAAAAGATGAGGCTACTGGCGAAGAGAATGAGGTTGTAAATAATTATTTAAAAGATACAACTTTGGGTAATTATTTCACTACTGCTCATTATGCTGATGAGGCTATTGGAGAATTTATAGATGAACTTGATTCTAATGGTGTTTTAGACAATACAGTAATTGTAATTTATGGTGATCACGATGCGAAGATTAAAAGAGGAGAGTATGATTACTATTATAACTATAACCCTTTAACAGACTCTAAAAGAGAAATTGATGATCCAGAATATAAGGAATTTACTAAATATGACTATGAGTTAAATAGAAAAGTTCCGTTTATAATTTGGAGTAAGGATGAAAAGGTTAAAGAAAAGATAAATAAGGAAATAACTTCTGTTACGGGAATGTATGATGCTTTTCCTATTTTAAGTAATATGGTTGGTTTTGATAATAGTAAATATGCACTTGGACATGACGTGTTTAGTACTGATGAGCATTATGTTATATTCCCTAACGGTAGCTGGGTGACTGATAAGATGTATTATGACAATCAAAATGGTGAGGCTATTATGTTAGATGCTGAATCTTCTATAGATAAGGATTACATAAATAAATATACTGATTTAGCTGAGAAGGAAATTGCGGTATCTAATGATATAATAGTTCATGACTTAATTAAAAAAACTAATGAATCTAAAAAGATAATAAAGGGTGATAAGTGATGTCTAGAAAGAGGAAAATAAAAAAAGGTAGAGTATTTACATTACTATTTTTAATAATTATTGTCGGTGTTTTACTCTATTTTGCATATCAGAAATGGAATTCAAATTCTAAAGATATTAAAAAAGTTAAAGATATTTCAACTATTAAAGGTTATGGATATACTTTAAGAGAAGATGCGACAGATTACTATAAGGGATTATTTAAAAAGTTATCTAAAGTTTTATCTTCAGATGAAGTTGATATGGATAAATACGCTTCTTTAGAGTGTCAGATGTTTGTTTCAGATTTCTTTAATTTAGATAATAAGCTTTCTAAAAGTGATGTAGGGGGAACTGAATTTGTTTATTCACCATATAAAGTTGATTTTAGTAAATATGCGATGGATAGTGTATACAAGAGTGTTTTAAGTAATGTATATGGTAATAGGAAGCAGAAATTACCGGTAGTATCTGAAACTACTTGTGAAAATGTTAGAAATGAATCATTTAAATATGGGGATGGTAGTGATGATAATGCATATGTCTTTAATTTTGATGTTAAATACAAAGAAGATATGGATTATCAATCTAAGGGAAGTTTAATTATAATTCATAGTGATAAAAAACTTGAGGTAGCATCTATGAGTGAAAATAAGGTTAATTAAGAGGTCTTAAATGACTTCTTTTTTATGTTAATTTGAATATAGTTTAATAGGTGAGTATATTGGGAAAGGAAAAATTTAAGGAGTTTGTTAAAAAAAATCCTTCTTTAATAAAACATGTTCAAAATGGTTCGATGTCGTGGCAGAAATTTTATGAGATGTATGATATATATGGAGAAGATGAAAAGATTTGGAATGAATATTTAAGCAGCAGTGTAGGTAGTATAGGTATTTTTGAAATGTTTAAAAATTTAGATGTTGAAAGCATACAAAATGGAATTAATAGTGTTCAAAGAGTATTGGGATTGATTCAAGAGATGGGAAGTAAAAATAAGAATGAGGTTAGTGAAGATGAGTATAAACCTAGGCCTCTTTATAAACATTTCGAAGATTGATTTTACCTATTCAATTTAAAATTAGAGAAAACAATTACTATTTGAGGTATTTGAGGTCTCATTCTTATTGGTATAAATATTTAAATAGAGATCCTAAATCTTTTAAGATGTTTGAACATGAAGCTAAGAGTTACTATAAACTATCTCCTGCTGATAGGATAGAAAATGTATTTAATACTTTTGAGATGATGGAAAAGATTTTGTCAGCTTTTAAATAATGTGCTATTATAAATTTGGTGATTGATTTGAGAGTAATTAGTGGAAAATATAGAGGAAAGAAATTAAAGGGATTTGATATTGATGGAACAAGACCTACTATGGATAGAGTTAAAGAGTCTTTATTCGGTATGATTCAAGAATATGTTAATGATTCTATTGTTTTGGATTTATTTGCTGGAAGTGGGGCACTTGGAATAGAAGCTATTAGTCAGGGAGCTAGAAAGTGCATTTTTATAGATAATAATGTAAAGTGTATTAAAACTATTATGGATAATGTATCTAATTTTGATGAGGATATTAAAGTCATTAATTGTGATTATAAGAATTTTTTAAAAAATACTGATTTAAAGTTTGACATAATATTTTTAGATCCACCTTATAGGGCAAATGTTTTAAATAAATCTATTAAAATAATTGAAGAAAGAGGTTTGTTAAAAGGTGGTGGAATTATTGTCTGTGAATATGAAAATGTACATTTAGAAACTAATTTAAAAAAGATTAAAGAAAAAAGTTATGGACCTAAGATCATAAGCATCTTGAGTTTATAACTTTTTTTTATTAAAAAAAGGAAATGTGTATTTTTATATCGAATGTTATATATAGAGGGGGTGATTATATGAGAAAGTATCCTTTTGTAAAACAAAGTGGACTGAGGGACTGTGCGTCTGCATGCATTTTGATGATTTTAAAATACTATGGTGGATATGTAAGTATGGAAAAGATTTCTGATCTTTTAAAAATATCTAGGGATGGAGCTGATGCATATCACATAGTAAAAGTATTTAGAAATTTTAATTTTAAATGTGATGGATACAAATATGATAACTTATCTTCTTTAAAACTTCCTTCAATTGTACACATAAAAAAACACTCCTACAATCATTATGTAATCATTTGGGAGGTAAATTATAAGAAGAAATGGGTTTTGATTGGAGATCCTGATATTGGGAATGTAAAGGTATGTTTAGATGATTTTATGAAAATGTGGACAGGTAACAGTATAATTATGTCTTTAAATGGGATCATTCCAAAGGAAAGAGAGGTTAATGTTTATAAATTTTTATATAGGATGTTAAAACCTAGAATGAAGAGATTAATAATTATAAGTAGTCTTTCTTTAATTGCCTCTTTCTTATCTTTTGTTTTTTCTTTTTTTATTCAGGCTTTTATCTCTTATATAACTGATGATGAAATTTTAAAAATAATAATTTTGACTTTTTCTATTTTGTTTTTACTTAGTGGTTTAATAAATTACTTCAGAAATCTATTTATCATTAAATTTAATATGGATTTTGATAGTGATTTATCATATGATACTTTTAAAAATATAATTTCACTCCCTTATACATCTTATAAGAGAAAAACTACTGGTGAGGTTTTAAGTTATTATAATGATTTATCTATCATTAAAGATTTTGTAGTTAAGTTTTCTATATCTTTATTTATAGATATTCCTGTAATAATATTTATAACTATCTATTTATTTTTTACAAGTAAGCATCTTCTATTTATATGTATGTTTATTATGGGTTTACTATTTATCATATATTATTTATATAAACGTAAGAATTATCATCTATCTTCTGAATGTTTGAGGCAAAAGGGATTAGTTAACTCTTTTGTAACTGAATGTGTATCAGGCTTCAAAACTGTAAAAAATGCGGATTTAGATGATAAAGTAATTAGTAAATTTAAAAGTAAATATGCTAGATTTATGGACTTAAAATATTCTTTAGAAAAAAGTTTTATAAAACAGTATTTACTTAAAGATTATATCCTTAATTTATCTATAGTTTTAACTATAATATATGGAATATACAATGTAAAAAAAGGTTTACCTATTCAGATGTATATAACTTTGTACTTTTTATCCTCTCTTTTATGTTCGTCATTTAAAAATACTTTAGATTTTAATTACGATTTTTCTTCTGTAAAATCGGCTATATGTCATATAGATGGTATAGTTAAAGAAAAAGATAGGAAAATAAAAAGAGTTAAAGGGAATATTAATATTAATAATTTATTTTACAGTTTTGATGATGTAACTTATGCACTTAAAAATGTAAATTTGTCGATAAACTCTTCTGAGAAAATTTTTATATCTGGAAGTAGTGGTTCTGGCAAATCCACATTAGTAAAAATAATAAAAGGATATTATGATAATTATTTAGGAAGTGTTTTAACTGGTGGATATGAAATAAGAGATTATCATTTAAGTGGTATCAAATACGTATCTTTAAAAGAGACTTTATTTACTGGAAAACTCTATGATGATTTAAATATAACTAACGGTTTTGAAGGTGATTGTGAAATAGATTTTAGTTTTGACGATATGTTAATAGAAGAAGATGGTTTTAATCTTTCTGATGGGCAAAGGCAGAGAATATCTTTAGCTAGAGGTTTAAAAGATTTTAACATTCTCATAATTGATGAGGGACTCAGCAATATCGACACTAATATGGAAAGGAGAATATTAAAAAAATTAATTAGTAAATATAAGAATAAAACTGTTATTTTTATATCTCATAGGTTAGACAATTTAGATCTTTTTGATAGGCTTATTAAACTTGAAAAAGGAAGAGTAGTTTTAGATGAGAAAAGATGTGAAATTGGAAAGGAGATTATATGAGACTAAGTAATGAAGAATTATTAAGAATTAAAGGTGGAGAAGGAAGTACAATCGGAATAATTGCCGGTATTGGAGCGGCAATAGCGTTTTTAATAGGGGTTTTTGATGGTTTTTTTAATCCTAAAAGGTGTGAGGTATAAGATGAAATTAAACGATAGACAACTTTTAAAAATTAAAGGTGGATCTCTAAGTGCATCTTTGATAAATGGTCTAGTAAAAGGTATTAGTATAATATGTGATTTAGGGAGAAGTTTAGGTTCTACTATTAGAAGAATTTCCGAAAACAAACCTTGTGGTATATAATTATGGGAAGCTCATGTGCTTCTCTTTTGTTTTTTTTAAAAACTTAATAATTTTTCTTTAAAATAAAGGTAAAACGTGATATAATGAAGGTAAGTCAGAGAAGGGAGGGATTTTTATGACGAAGGTAATGGTTAGAAATGGAAATGTCGATGGTGCACTTAGAACGCTTAAAGTCGATAAAGATGGCTCCCGTAAAAAAATTAGAGAAAACATCGAAGGTTATTTAAAACCTGGAGTTAGAAGAAGGAGAAAGAAAGAAGAAGGCATCAAGAATACTAGAAGAAGAATGAAAAGAGAGAATAGATACTAAGACCTTTAAGGTCTTTTATAGTAAGGAATGATACTTTGGAATTTAATTATATATCAGAAAGACTTGATCCTAGACGTGTTAGAGAAAATATGTCTTTAATACAAGATGTAAGTTTACTTGAAAGACAGAGACTTAAAAAATGTAGAGATTATTTTGAAAATATAAATCATACATATTTAAAATTAGATGATGTTAAAAATATTGATGGAAGTAAAATGTTTTTGGCTGTTATTGATTTTGAAGATAGTATATTATTTAGACAGTCTAAACATTTTAATGAAACACTTTTTCCATATTCTACTATATTAGGTAATATAGGTGGAATTATATACGATTTTACTCAATATCTTTATTTAGATTTGAATAAATATAGAATTAACTATGCAAGAAATTTTTCTTCTATAGTAGTTGATGACTATTGGCATTTTGACTATGATGGTAGTAAGGTTAATATAAAAACTAATACTGTTTATAGTGATTCTAAGAATGTGAATGGAAGAAGGATGATAATTATGGATAAATTTCATTTGATAAGATTAAATATGGGTTTAGAATGTGATAAGTTATATGATGAAGATGCACTATCTAAGGTATTATTAAAGAGGAAAGAGGGATAAAATGAGAAATCAAATTTTAGAAGATTTAAAGACTGCGATGAAACAGAGAGATAAGTTAAAACTTTCAGTAATTAGGATGGTTAAATCTGCCATTCAAATGAAAGAACTCGATTTAAAAAGAGAACTTAATGATGATGAGGTTATTGAAGTTATATCTAAGCAGATAAAGACTAGAAATGATTCTATTAAAGAATTTGAAAAAGCATCTAGAGATGATTTGATAGAGACAACATCTAAAGAGATAGAAATACTTAAAACATATCTACCTAAACAATTAAGCGAAGAAGAGATTAATGACATAATAGATAAAGTATTCGATGAAGTAAAACCTGAAAGTTCTAAAGACATGGGTAAAGTTATGAAAGAGATAAGCCCACTTGTAAAAGGAAAAGCTGATATGGGAATGGTCAGTTCAATTATAAAATCTAGATTAAAATAGAGTAGTACGGAGGGTTTGATATGGCTAAAAAGAAGGAAGAAAAAGAAGAAATACAGGAAGAAAAAGTAGAAAAGCAGGAAGAGAAAGCCAAAGAAAAAAGAGTCAGTATAATTGATTCAGTCGAGTTTAACGATTATTTAAAGGGTAAAATAGATAAAGAAGTTAAATTAGAAGTAGATAGAGAAATTAAAAAAATTGTTAGAAATAAAAATTTGATTATAATAAAAAGAGACATAATAATATTGGTGCTTTTAGTGTGCTGCTTTTTCTTAGGATACAATTTGTATAAGGTATCTGATATTAGAATAGATATTACGAAAAATGATAAAGGTTCTAATAATAGCGAAATAAAAAAAGAGAAGACCGAAGAAGTAAAAGATGAATTAAAAGAAAAAATTTCTAAATATGGCAAATTATTAGATGACATTTTCATATGTGATGACAGTGCATATTTAGATGATTATTATAAAGGAAAACTTACAGATGAGTTAAAACTCTATTTAGCTTATAATCATATGGATTCTGAAAAAGTAATGGTCGATGGAAAAATTGTATATGTCAATTCTGAGGATTTAAAAAATAGTTTTGAAGATATTTTAGATGGTGAATATAAAGCAGAATCTTTTAAATGGGGATCTGACAGTTTTAAATATTTATCTAGTAAAGATTTATATTTGTATTCAGGTGATCATTTAGAAGAGAAGTGTAATATTAAAAGAGATATAATTGATATTGATGATAGTGATAATTTGGTTATTGAAGCAGTTGAAGGTAAAATTAAAGATGGTAAGTTATACAATATTATTAGTAATACTGAAGTAAAAGATTATAAGGATAAAAAAATAGACGAATATAAAGATTTATTAACAACTGTTTCATATCATTTTAAAAAAGATAATGATAAGTTTAAATTATTTAAAATTGAAGTATAGTAAAAACTCCTAGGTGATAGGAGTTTTAGTTATTTAACATTCTAGACATCGTCTTAGAACTTATAATTGCATCCTTACTTATAGAAGGATTTAATCTTCTTTTTATTTTTGGTTCACTAACATATTCAGTAGAATCAGAATAGTCAATATCATCAAACGAAAAATCATTTACGGGATATTTTAATATAATTAAACCTAATTTATTATTATCTCTCATTATTTTCATGCTATTTACATTTAAAGATTTACCATTAGATTTGATGTATAATACTTTTTTTTCAAAGGTATCAACGTTTTCCATTTCTCTGTCTATGTCTAAAAGTTCCCCTTTTTGTGATAATACGGCTATGCAACTTCGAGTTTCAGCTTTAATAAGGTTTATGAGATTGTATTTGGTTAATTTAAATTTGCTTCCACCGTAAAGTTCTGGTTTTATTAATTTACTTATTAAAATACCTTCTTTTGTCTTTTCATCTTTAAGTGCGAGTTTAATAAATACGTGACCATCTTTAATAACGATGTATTTTTTATTAAAATCGTATAGTTGATTAATGTAATGTATTTTTCCATCTATATCTTTTTCAATATGAGATGGAATATTATAGTAAGGAAAAGCAAATCTTCTTCTGTCATCTTTATAACTATCATGAGTTATTTCTTTTGACATGTTAAAAACTATTTTATCACTTATTACTGTTAAATTATCTTCTCTTGTTCCTTCCATATATTGTAGACAATCATCTGCAACGTAACCTTTTTTAATTCTTTCAATATTCATTATTATTCATCTCCGTTCAGTTACGATATACTAACACGTTTTACTTTTTCTGTCAAATTAACACTTAGTGCAAAAAAATGTTTGAAAATCATATATTTATGGTATAATATTGTTGGCTTTTTTAAAAAAACATGGGTGTGGATTTTCATGCCTAGTGCCTAATTAGGGTGGTGTGAAAGAGGAAATGCTCAGAAGTTATAACAAAAGGAGGATGAAAGTATGGCCGTTGTGTCAATGAATTTACTGTTAGAAACTGGTGTTCATTTTGGACATCAAACTAAGAGATGGAACCCTAAGATGAAGGAGTACATCTTTACTGCTAGAGATGGTATATATATTATTGATTTGCAAAAAACAGCTAAAAAGATTGAAGAAGCTTATGCTGCTTTAAAGGAAATAGCTGCAAATGGTGGAAAGGTTTTATTTGTCGGAACTAGAAAACAAGCTATGGATGCTGTTAGAGATGAAGCACTTAGAAGTGAGTCATTCTACGTTAACCAAAGATGGCTTGGAGGAACACTTACAAACTTTAAAACTATTAGAAGAAGAGTTAGAAGACTTGAACAAATTGAAAAGATGGAAAAAGATGGTGTGTTTGAACTATTACCTAAAAAAGAAGTTATACACATTAAAAAGGAATACGATAAATTAAACAAATTACTTTGTGGTATTAGAGATATGTACAAACTTCCACAAGCTATGTTTATCGTAGATCCATCTAAAGAGGAAATAGCTATTAGAGAAGCTAGAAAGTTAAACATTCCCGTATTTGGTATAGTTGATACTAACTGTGATCCAGATATGGTTGATTATGTAATCCCTGGTAATGATGATGCGATTAGAGCGGTTAAATTAATTACTGGTGTAATTAACAATGCTATTGTTGAAGCTAATGGTGGAAAAGTTGTAGATTATGTAAGTGGAGGTAAAAAAGAAGAAGGCGAAGAGATAATGAAAAAAGCCTTAGAGACTGTTAAGAAAAAAGAAGACAGAAGACCTAGATTTGAGCGTAAAAATGGAAGATTTAATAATAGATCATCAGAAAAAGTAGAGAGAAAATTTGAAAAGAAAAAGGAAGGTTTTAAACCTAAGAAGGAAGAGAAACCTGTAGAAAAGCCAAAGAAAGAAGTTAAAACTGTTACAGAACCTAAAAAAGCCGATGTAGATTTAACTACAAAAACTGTTGCAGAACTTAAAGTTATGGCTAAGGAAAAAGGAATCAAAGGAATTTCTACTATGAAAAAAGCAGAACTTATCGATGCTTTAAAATAAAGGTGACTGTGGTTACCTTTTTTAAAATAAAAGGAGGAGAAAAATGATTAGTGCAAGTTTAATTAAGGAACTTAGAGAAAAGACTGGAGCTGGAATGCTTGATTGTAAGAAGGCTTTAGAAGAAAATGATGGGGATTTGAATAAGGCTACTGATTGGCTTAGAGAAAAGGGTATTTCTAAAGCTATGAAAAAAGCTGATAGAGTGGCAGCTGAAGGTGTTTCAGCTATATTAACTGAAGGCAATGAAGCTGTTATCATTGAGATGAATAGTGAGACAGATTTTGTCGCTAAAAATGATAAGTTTTTAGATTTGGTCGATACTATTTTAAAGACTTTAATTAAAACTGATGTTAAATCTTTAGATGAAGCTTTAGAAGTTTCTACTGATAAAGGAACTATTAATGATTTAATAGTATCTAATACAGCAACTATTGGTGAGAAGTTAAGCCTAAGAAGGTTTGCTAGAGTAACTAAGAGTGATTCTGATTCATTTGGTCAGTACATACATATGGGTGGAAAAATTGGTGTGTTAATTGTAACTGAAGGTACTAATGAGGAGTGTGCTAGAGAAATAGCTATGCATGCAGCAGCAATGAGACCTAAATATGTAAGAATTTCTGACGTTCCAAAAGATGAAGAAGAAAGAGAGAGAAAAGTTTTAACTGAGCAGGCTATGAATGAGGGTAAACCTGAAGAAATAGCTAAAAAGATGGTTGAAGGAAGAATTAAGAAATTTTATAAAGAAATATGTTTGGAAGAGCAACCTTTTGTCAAAGATGGAGATATAACTGTAAAGGCTTTTGCTTCAAATAATGGTGGAAGTATTAAGGAAATGTACAGATTCGAAGTTGGAGAGGGAATCGAGAAAAAAGAAGAAAATTTTGCTGAAGAAGTTGCTAAACAGATGAAATAAAGTATCTATCAAAGATGCTTTTTTTCATATATTATTTTGGGTGATTATTATTGATATTTTAATTGTCGACAGTTTACTTAAAAAAATGTATGTGTTTTCTAAAGGTGAGATTGTAAAGTGTTTTGACGTAATAATTGGTAAAGAAGGAGTATGTGAATACTATTTGAAAAAAGAAGGTGATATGAAAACTCCACTTGGTCTATATAACTTAGGTGTATGTTTTGGGAAGAAGTCTATATCTAATAGTTATCCATTTGTTTTAATTGATGAAAATACTTATTTTGTAGATGATGTAAATAGTAAGTATTATAACTGTTTTGTTCAGATTGATAAAAAGGTAGAGACATATGGCAAATCTTATATACATTTTACTGATAAAAAAGAGTTTAATTCAGCTGAGCACATGATAGATTATGATGAATATGAGTGTGGGATATTTGTAGAATATAATGTTAATCCTACTATAAAGTCAAAAGGCTCTGCAATATTTATACATATTAAAGGCAATAGTTATACTTTAGGATGTATTGGAGTATCTAAATGTGATATGGAATATTTGATCGATAACATTTCTTTAAAAACTAAAATATTAATAATTTAAGAGGTTTAAAATAATTATTTATTCATATATTATTAATAGGTGATTGATTTGAAATGGAAAAGACTTATAATTAGTATAATCATACCAATTGTAATTGGATTTTTAGGAAGTTTAATCGGTAATGTTCAAAATGGATTTGACGGAATTTCCAAACCTTCTTTTACTCCTCCTATGATAGTATTTCCAATTGTTTGGATTGTACTATACGTTTTGATGGGAATATCTAGTTATCTTGTGTATGAGAATGGAGATGATGAAGGAGCATTATTAATTTATGGCATTCAGTTAATAATTAACTCTCTTTGGACATTTTTCTTCTTTAATTTAAAATGGTTTTTATTTTCGTTCATTTTAGTTTTAGTGATACTAGGTTTAGTAATAGTCATGACTATTAAGTTTTATAAAGTAAATAAAATAGCTGGATATCTTCAAATACCTTATATTATATGGCTTATATTTGCAGCTATTTTGAGTCTAAATGTGTATTTTTTAAATTAGAAGTTACATCATTTATGGTGTAATTTTTAAATGTGTTAAAAAGTGTTAAGTAGTTAAAAGAATTTTTATTAAAATGTTTAAAAATGTGTTATAGTATTATTGATAAGAGTATTTAGGAGATGATGAAGATGGACAATAGGATGATTGAGGCGAAGTATTATTCAGCTAATAGAGCGTACGATGAGATTTTTTACTATAGTGATATGTTAAAAAAGGTAGATGGTTTTGAAGAAAAAGATGGTTATTCTACTGATTTAAAAGAGATAAAAGAAGATTTAAAAAGAGATATGAAAGTTTTGTATGATTATAATCATGAGCTTTTAGATGCTTATGTTAATCAAAAACCATTTTTCTATTATCTACATGATGAAGATGAGTATGCAAATCCTGAAGATGATAATTATGATGAATGTTATTTTGATCTTTCTGATCAACTTTATGAAGCAATAAACGAATCTAGAGATCTACTTGATAATTATTTTAAAGATGATGTAAAAAAAGATAATTTAGAAGATGAAGTTTCTAACATTGTAAACAGTATTCATGATAATTCATTAGAAGTTTCTGATGATGATGTGGATAACGTCATGAGTGAGGTTAATAACAGTTCAGAAGAACTTGACTCAAAAATTGAAGAAATAAGAGAGTTATATTCAAATATAGGTAAAATACTTGATAATTCTTCTCTATCTGAGATAGATAAATCTATAAAATATATAAATGATGTTTGTGAAAAAATTAATTCTTTTAAAGATGAACTTGATAATAATTATTCTAAATTAAAAGCACTTATTACCGTTTCAAATGGTGATGATATTTCTAATTTGTCGGTTAATGTCATTTATTCTAATGACTCTTCATATTCTTTAGAGTATGAAACTCAAAAAAGAAATTATGATTATGTATTAAATTATTATAAAGAATATAGAGAAAAATTAGAAAATAAAAGAAAATATCTTCTTGAAAAAGAAAATAATGAGGTGTCAAAAGATGATTCATCTAAGGATAATGCACTTACAAAACATGATTTAACTGTTCAGAATGTTATTAACGCATGTTTAAGTAAGGAATCTTTAACTAAATTATTTGAAGAAAATGGTGTATCTAATGTATGGATTTTTATTAGAGAATCTTTGGATAAAAATGAGTTGAAAATGACAGACTTTGTTAATTTATCTAACAGTTTTGATAAGTATTTTGATGCTGATGAGATAGTTAATCTCGGTTTATATGATGATGAGTATAAAAAGACTATTTCAAAGTATCCTCTTCCAGAACCTGATGTTAAGAGAGTTTTTAGAACTGCTAAATATGGGATTAAAGGGCCTTTAGAGGGTATTGTAAAACTATTTGGTGGATATGAAAACTTTTGGTATAGTGTTAAAAATGATTTGGAAGATGGGGCTATATCTAAAGAAAGTGTTGCTTCTTTTGTAGAAGATTTAAAAGTTATATATAGTGAAGAAGAGTTAAAGAATATTCTTAAAGGTGGATATAACGATATATTTAATGAAGTAAAAACTGAAATTATTAATGAAGATCCTAAGAAAGATGATGGAGTTCAATTTGACGTTTTACAAGAAGACCCTATGAAGGATAAAAAAGATGCTAAAAAGAAAAAGGGATTTTTTGAGAAACTTAAAGATTCTATAACAAATACTTTTGGTGGGGAAAAACCTAACGGAAGGGTGATAAAAAGAATTAAACTTAAATCTGACCAAATTAAGAAAATTAAGGATAGTATAAGTAAAAAGGATATATTTACAGTTGCTCTTACAAGTTTAGGTATGATTACTGCTGGAGGTTTAGTTCATGCGGCTAATGTAAGTAGCATGAGTTCTAATTTGAACAATGATGAAAATGTATCTAAAATGCTTGATGATTTAAAAGATGATAAAGTTAAACCAGAAATAAGCATTAATAACGATGAGTCAATAGATGTATCTAATAAAAATGATGAGGAGATTAAGCCAGAAATTACTGATAAAATAGATGGGGTTAATAGTAAAAAAGTATATATATCTTCTTCAGATGCCGTTAATGGAGAGAATGCGATAGAGCCTTCTGATGATTTTGTCTATTATAAAGTTGCCGCATTTGATACAGAAACTGGTGAGTGGATACTTCTTACTGAAGATCAGTTAAATGATGAAAACTACATGAGAAAAGAAAATGAAAAACATGGTGGAAGACTTGCTATGCTGTTAGGTGATGATTATGGGAATGTTAAAGATAATATTGAGAATGCAGATGGATGGGTTCCCGCACCTAAGGATGAAGGGGGTAGAAGTAGATGAGTGGACTTAATAATATAGTTAGTTTTGATGAGAATGATAGATGGTTTGTTTTATATACTGGTATGGTAGATAAAAATGATTACAGTTATCTAGTTAAACTAGATGGTGAAGATCCAACTGATGAGTATAAACTTTTTAAAAGTGAGTATTCTTTAGGTGATGAATATATGGATGAAGTGTTAGATAACGATGAGAAAAAGAAAGTACTTTCATCTTTAATACCTGAGATAAAGGAGTATATCGATAATCCTGATAAAATTAAAGAATTAGTAGAAACGTCTTAATAAAGGCGTTTCTTTATGTTTTAGATGGGAAAATGACTTTTTTGAAATTTCAATTTTTTTAAAACTTTTTTCTTAAATAAAAAGGAAATAGGACCTTCTACACCGAATGTTATATATAGAAGGGAAAATATTGTTTTCTAAAAAAAGGAGGTTTTAAAATGTTAAATGAGAAAATGTATACTAAGTATTTAAAAATGGATGAGTACTTAGAAAAAGAAGGTAAAATAATGTATCCACTGATATATGATAAAGTTGCTTGTTCTTTCTTTAAGAAGTGCCCTAAATATTTGAGAAAGTTTTTAAATAAAGAAGTAGGAAAATATTTTGAAATTGACTTTGAAGATGAGGGTAATAAATTATTCTTTAGTGATACTAAAATACCTGTAAGAAATAAATATTTCCATCAGAATAAATTAGATTTCGTATTATATGTTAAAACTGAGAACTGCATTTTAAATATCGAGTTTAATACTGAAGAGTATTCATATGTAAGTGCGAGAAACTATTACTATGGACTAAATCTTATTGTCTCTACATTTAGAGAGAGTGATAAATATAGTGATATTAAAAACAGAAAGGTCATTCAATTAAATATAAATGGAAATAAAAAAGATAATAAACAGCCAGAAATAGTAGAAGATGTTTTTAATTTAAATATTTTGCCAAAAAAACTT
>JAFWHR010000001.1 GCA_017511945.1 Bacilli bacterium
AAGTTTTTTTGGCAAAATATTTAAATTAAAAACATCTTCTACTATTTCTGGCTGTTTATTATCTTTTTTATTTCCATTTATATTTAATTGAATGACCTTTCTGTTTTTAATATCACTATATTTATCACTCTCTCTAAATGTTGAGACAATAAGATTTAATCCATAGTAATAGTTTCTCGCACTTACATATGAATACTCTTCAGTATTAAACTCGATATTTAAAATGCAGTCCTCAGTTTTAACATATAATACGAAATCTAATTTATTCTGATGGAAATATTTATTTCTTACAGGTATTTTAGTATCACTAAAGAATAATTTATTACCCTCATCCTCAAAGTCAATTTCAAAATATTTTCCTACTTCTTTATTTAAGAACTTTCTCAAATATTTAGGGTATTTCTTAAAGAAAGAACAAGCAACTTTATCATATATCAGTGGATACATTATTTTACCTTCTTTTTCTAAGCTATCATCCATTTTTAAATACTTTGTATACATTTTTTTATTTAACATTTTAAAACCTCCATTTTTTAGAAAGAGATATTTTCCCTTCTATATATAACATTCGACACAAATATGTTGATTTCCTTTTTTTTTACAGTTAAAATTATTAAAAAAAACGACCTTAGGCTAGGTCAGTTTTTTCTATTGTTTCAATTTTCATAAAGTTTGTAGTTTTAAGTCCAATGCTTCTTGGGAATCCTCCAGATAGAATTATGTGATCGTTTTCTTTTAATTTTGTAAATTTAATTGCTTCTTCTTTGGCCTGTTTTATTATATCTTCAAGTTTACTGTGTCTTTTAACAACTACTGGATATACTCCGTAATTTAGAGCTAGTGATTTGGCAACTTTTTCATCCATACATGTTGCAAGTACGTATGATTTTGGTTTTAAATTTCCTATTAGTTTTGCTGTATAACCACTTGTAGTAGTTGCAACTATTACTTTTGTATTTAAAAGTTTTGCTGTCTCTACTACGTTGTATGATATGGCATCTGGTACTTCTGGCTTTGGAGTTGTATGTTTTGTCTCATAGTCATAGAATGATTCTGCTGATTTACATGCTTCAGCCATAAATTTAACGGCATCTACCGGATGTTTTCCTAAAGTTGTCTCTCCTGAAAGCATAACGGCATCTGTTCCATCTAAAACGGCATTGGCAACGTCTGATATTTCTGCTCTTGTCGGTCTTGCATTTGTATACATTGATGCAAGCATTTCTGTTGCAACTATACATGTTTTACTCTTTTGTCTACACTTTTCTATAATCTGTTTTTGAATTATAGGAAGTTTATCCATAGGCATTTCTACTCCTAAGTCTCCTCTTGCAACCATAATTCCATCACTTACTTCTATTATCTCATCTAAGTTTTTAACTCCTCTAGTACTTTCAATTTTAGAGATTATCTGCATGTCTTCTTTTCCGTTTTCTTTTAACAGTTTTTTAACTTCTAATACGTCTTCTTTACTGCTTACAAATGAAGCTGCAAGGAAGTCTCCATCATGTTTACATGCATATATTATATCTTGTCTATCTAAATCTGATATAAATGGTAGGTTTAAGTTTACTCCTGGAACGTTTACACTCTTTTTGTTTCCTAAAACTCCTCCATCTACTATTTCACAGTTGACTCCATTATCTAGTTTTTCTATAACTTTAAGCTTCATAAGTCCATCTTCTAGAAGTACGTCACTACCAACTTTAAAACTATCTAATGCTTCTTTATAGTTTACTGTAAATGCTTCTTCTGTTCCTAAAATGTCATCTTTAACTATTTTAACAGTTTTACCTTTTTCTAGATTTATGCAGTCGTTTGTCATCATTCCAACTCTAAAGTCTGGTCCTTTTGTATCGAATAGGACTGCTATGTGATGATCCATCTCCTCATTGGCTCTTTTTACTAGAGCTAAAACTGTTTTCTTTTCATCTTCTGTTGCGTGTGAAAAATTAATTCTCGCAACGTTCATTCCGTTCAATACCATCTTTTTAAATGTTTCATATTTATAACTACTTGGTCCTATTGAACAAATTATTTTTGTCTTTTTCATACTACCCTCTCCTTTTGACAATTTGCGCAGTAATAGGTGCCTCTACCACCTATATTAGTTTTTGTTATAACTCCTTTACACTTCGGACATTTCTCTTTTGTGTGGACTTTTAAATGTGTTTGAAATCTTCCATGAACACCTTCTTCTGATGTATAACTTTTTACTGTTGTTCCACCATTTTCTATTGCTTTTGATAAAATATCCTGCGTACTCTTTATTATATTTTTATAATCGGTTTGTGTCAACTGACTTCCAAGAATATTTGGATTTATATGGCTTGAAAATAGTATTTCATCTGCATATATATTTCCGATACCAGTTATAATACTCTGATCTAAAAGACATGTTTTAATCGGTTTGTTTTTCATCTTATCTTTTAGATATTTTGGTGTTAAATTTTTATCCCATGGTTCTAAGCCAAGAGTTGATAACGGTTTGACATTATATATGTCTTCTTTTTCTAAAAGATACATCTTTCCAAATTTTCTCGTATCATGATATCTTAAATCAGTTCCATCAGATAGATTAAATATTACGTGCTGGTGCTTTTCTTTTGGATCTTTTGATGATTTAATAAAGTACTTTCCTTCCATTCTAAGGTGTGACAATAAATAGTAATCTGAAAGTTCAAACATTAGCCATTTTCCGTATCTATCTACGTTTTTAATGGTCTGATTTTTTATCTGTTTTTCAAATGTTTTCACTTCTGGAAAGGCTATTATATTATTCCAATATACTTTTGCAGATAAAATCTTTTTTCCTTTAACTTTATTTGAAAGAACTCTTTTAACTGTCTCAACTTCTGGAAGTTCAGGCATAAACCCCACCTACTTTTAAAAAAACTGCTCAATTTATCACAAAAACAATTATATCACATTTGGGTTAAAGTTTAACAAAAAAGTGTAAAGTTTTTAAATATTTGTAATATTATATTTTGGTGATAAATTTGTTTAATATAAATGATGCGATGTTAGCTAGTTCTATTTTAGGCGTTAAGTTTGATAAGTTTACTATAGAAGATTTTTTAAATGGAATAAATATCGAATCAGAGCATGGTAGTATTAATCCTAATACTAATGTTACTGGCGATGATTTAATTATGACTAGTAAAATTGCTTTAGCGCATTTAAATGAACTACCTAACTACTACAATAAGGATTATGGTCTTAAGGTTTTTGAGGATTTTTTAAAGAGTAAACTTTAAAAGATAGCCTTTTTATAGACCATCTTTATGTAATTTATCTATTATATCTTCTATTTTTTTTGCTTCATTTATCGATTCGTCATATATAAATGTAAGTTCTGGAATTTGTCTAATATCTACTCTATCTCTCAGTTCGTGTCTAATGAAACCGGCTGATTTTGTAAGGGCTTTTTTGGTTGTGTCAATTTTTGTCTCATCTAATACTGTAAAATATACTTTTGCATAGCCAAGATCACTACTTACTTTTACATCTGTAATGGTTACGAAGTTTACATCTTTATTTTTTACTTTATTTGAAATTATGTAACTAATTTCTTCAATTAAAGCGTCTGATATTCTCTCATTTTTTATGCTCATAATATCCCTCTTTCTATGTATATTATACCAATAATTTAAAAATTGTAAACGATGTTTTATGTATTTACGGTGTAAGGACAATATTTGTAAGGTTAAAAAAGAGATGTAACTCCGAAAAAGTCGGATTTATACTATTTCAATTATATTTTTATGAAAGTATACTATTAAACATACATTTTAAATGTGAAAAAAAAACATATCTTTAAAAATTTTAGATATGTTTTTAAGTATTTATTTTTTTTGAATCATTTCATAGGCTTCTATTACATCTCCAACTTTTATATCGTTAAAGTTTTCAATTGTAATTCCACATTCGTATCCTTTTTTAACTTCTTTAACTGAATCTTTTTCTCTTTGAAGTGAGCCTATTTTTCCATCATATATTACTACTCCATCTCTGATGACTCTTGCTTTTGAATCTCTTTTAATTAATCCTTCTGATACTGATGAGCCAGCTATGTTACCTACTTTAGAGAATTTAAATATCTGTCTTATTTCTGCTGTTCCTAATACTTTTTCTTCATATTCTGGATCTAGCATTCCTCTCATAGCTGATTCCATATCTTCTACTGCTTTATAAATTATATCGTAAAATCTTATTTCGACTCCTTCGTCTTTAGCTTTATCTTTTATGTTTTTAGTAGGTCTTACATTAAAGCCAATTATTATCGCGCCTGATGCTTTGGCAAGTACAATATCACTTTCGGTAATTGTACCAACTGAACTTCTAATTACGTTTATTTTAACTTTTTCTACTTCTATTTTTGAAAGTGAATTTTTAACTGCTTCAGCTGAACCATTGACATCGGCTTTGATTATAACTTTTATCTCTTTAAGTCCATCATTTATTTTAGCAAATAGATCATCTAGAGAAACTGACTTTGATTTATAGTTTTTCTCTTTTTCTTTATTTTTTCTCTCTTGAGCGACTCTTTTTGCTTCTTTTTCTGATTCGAAACTCATGAATCTATCTCCGGCTGATGGTACATCACTTAATCCTGTTATTTCAACTGGCTGTGATGGAAGAGCACTCGTTATTTGCTGGCCTTTATCGTTTTTTAAGGTTCTTACTTTACCGAAGGCTGTTCCTACTACTATTGGATCTCCTATTCTCAAAGTTCCATTTTGTACTAGTACTGTAACTATTGGTCCTAGGTGTTTATTTAATCTAGATTCTACTACGGTTCCCATGGCATATCTATTTGGATTGGCTTTATACTCTTGAAGATCTGATATTAATAGTATGTTTTCTAACAGTTCATCTATTCCTTCTGAATTTAGGGCTGATATATTGGTATATATTGTATCTCCGCCCCACTGTTCTGGCATCAATCCGTATTCTGATAGTTCAGTCATGACTTTATCTGGATTTGCTCCTGGTTTATCTATTTTGTTTATCGCAACCATTATCGGAACATTTGCTGCTTTTGCATGGTCTATCGCCTCTTTTGTCTGTGGCATTACTCCATCATCGGCGGCAACTATAATTATTATTATATCGGTAATAGAGGCTCCTCTAGCTCTCATTTCAGTAAAAGCTGCATGTCCTGGCGTGTCGATAAATGTTATCATTCTACCGTTATGATTTACTTGATAAGCACTAATTGCTTGAGTAATTCCTCCGGCTTCTTTAGATGCTACATCGGTCTTTCTAATCGCATCTAGTAGTGTGGTTTTACCGTGATCTACGTGTCCCATAATTGTAATAACTGGGGCTCTTGGAACTAGATCTTCTTCTTTATCGTATACTTCAAATTCTTCAAAGTTTGCAACATCTGTAGATGATTCGTTTTTTAAAACTTTGTCGTAATCTGCTACTATAAGTTCTGCATTATCAAATGATACTGAACTGTTAATATTGGTTACTACTCCTAATGTGAAAAGTTTTTTTATCAATTCGGCAGCAGTAACTCCTAATTTGCCCGCGAGATCTCCTATTGTCATTCCCTCAGTATATATGATTACATTGTCATCACTTGTACTGTTACTTTGAAGTTTTTCTTTATTTTTATACATTTGCTTTTTTTCTTGGGCAAATTTATCTTTTTCCTGTTTTCTATTTTTCTTCTGTTTTTCTGTCTTTACTTTTGCTGCTTTCATCTGTTTTTGTGATTCTTTATTTTCTATTTCTTCTAAATCTGTGTCATCTTCAAGATTGTTATCTAAAATTATAATCGCTTCTTCATCTAAAATAGAATCTTTATCTTCTACTTCTATTTCTAATTCTTTTGCTTTTTCTAATATATAGTTTACATCTCTGTTTACGTCAGATGCATACTCTTCTACGCTCATCATATTAAGCACCTCCTTTAGATCATTTTATTTAATTCATCAAATACCTCTTCTTTCACTTCTGCTTCTAAATGTTTTTCTAAAATTTTTGTCTTTTTTGCCTTTTCAAAAACTTCTCTATCTATTTTTAAATAGGCTCCTCTTCCGTTAACTTTTCCTGACGGATCTACAATTACTCCGTTTTCTGTTCTAACTACTCTAATTAACTCTTTTTTTGGTAGTTTTTCCTTTGTAACGACGCATGTTCTCATTGGGATTTTTTTCATTCTATCACTCCACAATACTTATTCCTTTTTCTTTTGCTTCTTCTATGGTTAGTACATCTATTGTATAATGTGTAAGTCTTGATGCTAATCTTACATTGAGGCCTTTTTTACCTATTGCAAGTGAAAGATTATCTTTGTTAACTATAGCCATGGCCTTTCTTTTCTTTTCATCTGTAATGAATATGTGTAAATCTTTGGCTGGAGATAAGGCATTTTCTATAAATTTAGATGGATCGCTTTCATATTTTACGACGTCTATCTTCTCTCCATTTAACTCTTTGATTATGTTATTAATCCTGCTTCCTCTTTCACCGATACATGATCCTACGGCTTCTACATTTGGATTTTCTGAATATACAGCGATTTTGGTTCTATTTCCTGCTTCACGAGCTACACTATAAACTAGTATTATTCCCTCGTTTATCTCTGGTACGTCTAATTCAAATAGTCTTTTGACAAATCCGTAGTGTTTTCTCGAAAGAAGGATAATTGGTCCTTTTGAACCATTTTCAACTTTAGTTATATAGGCTTTTATACTTGAGCCCATTTGAATCTTCTCACCGGGAATTATCTCTTTTTTAGGAAGTATTCCTTGGGTTCTTCCAAGTTCTATGTAGTAATTTCTCTGATCTTCCATTGAGGCTACACCGGTTATCATCTCTCCCTCTTTATCTTCAAATTCACTATTGATTATCTCTCTTTCTGCTTCTCTAATTTTTTGTATTACAACTTGTTTGGCGGTTGAGGCAGCAACTCTTCCGAAGTCTTTTGGAGTTACTTCTTTTTCAATGGTCTCACCTATTTTTATTCCTGGAACTTTCTTTTGGGCATTTTCTAAGGTTATATGAATTCTATCATCAAAGTAGAATTCTTTTTCTACTTCAGTTTCATTTCCATCTTCATCAGTAATTATCTGGGTTTCTAGTTTTCCATCTTCTTTTTCAAATTCTTCACTAAAGACTACTGTTTTATATGAAAATATTTTAATATCGCCTGTTTCTCTATTTATGTCTACTCTAACATTTGATAATGAATGGTAGTTTTTTTTGTAGGCTGATGTCAAGGCGAGTTCCATGGCATCAAATATTACGTCTTTATCTATGCCTTTTTCTTCAGCTAGATCATTTAGTGCTTTCATAAATTTTTTACTGTTCACTCTATCTCTCCTTTCTGTTTAGAACAAATGTCTAAAATATAACTTTCATCTATTGGATCTTCTTTATCCAATATCGGATTTACTATGTCATTAACTTTTACGCAGTCTTCAACGTTTATGTATCCATTTTTGTCAATTACAAGTCTTAGGGTATTATTACCTGACTCTTTACCGTAAAAAACTTCATCTAATTTAAATCCGGCTTTTTCAATTTCTTTTTCTAATAGGTTTCTAATCTTTTCTTCCATTGTGACCTCCTAACTACTTTTAAAGAGTGGTATTCCCACTCTTTGCTCGCTCATATTGATTATAGCACATTTACTTTAAAAATAATACCTTTTTTGTGTAATTATATGTTTTTATATGTGTTTTTATTAACTTTTTTATACATAAATTGTGTCAAGATGAACAATTTGTTATGGGTTTTTATATAAATGCATGTTATAATGTTTCTGGTGATATGATGATTATTGATCAAAGTAAAAATAGATATAAATACATTTTTAAGGGGCTTGGCATTATTTTTTTATATTTTGCGGTAAGTTTTTTTAAATATTTGCCGTTTGACTTACTTCACATTAATAGGGCTGATATTAAAGATTTTTCTTTGATTGTCTACAATTTAGCTATTGAGATGGTTTTGATAGTTGCTATTTACTCTATTTATGAGAAGGAATTTAGACTGGCAATTTCTGATATTAAAAAAAATCACAAGATGTATTTCGACAAGTATCTTAAAGTTTATTTAATTGGTGTAATTTTAATGATTGGTTCTAATATGATCATAAATATTTTAGGGGGAGGCATCTCTGAGAATGAGGGCACTATAAGAAAAGAGATGCAGATGTTTCCTATATACACTTATATTTCTGCTGTCTTTTTGGCTCCTATACTAGAGGAGATGATATTTAGACTTGGAATTAGATCTATCGTTAAGAATAATGTAATATACATTATTTTATCTGGTTTGATATTTGGTGGACTTCATTTAATTGGAACTCCTATCAATATATTATTTCCTCTATATTTACTTTCTTACTGCTCTTCTGGATGGGGTTTTGCATACATGATGTCTAAATCTAACAACGTACTTGTATCTTCTGGTTTTCATCTTATGCATAATGGTATAATTTTATCTATTCAATTTTTTCTTCTCATATTTACATAATTAGTCATATGTATTTTATTAAAGACTTTTGTCTTTTTTTCTTTTATGATAAAATTATTTTAGGTGAATGATATGGCTAAAAAAAAGAAGAAGCATTTTAGTATTATCGGACTATTTTTTAAGATTATTTTTGTAATAGTTTTGGTTGTTTTGTACTCATATTACGTCGAACCTAAAATGATAAGTTATAAGGAATATGAGATTAAAGGTGAAAATATTACTGACAATTTTAAGGGGTTTAAGATTGTTCAGATAAGCGATATTCATTATGGTCGGGTATATGATAAAAAACTTCTTAAAAAACTTGTGGAGAGTGTCAACAGGCAGGAGGCAGACATTGTCGTTTTAACTGGTGATTTGATCGATAAGTCTTGTAAAATGGATAGTAAGGTTTCTGATGAAATTGCATCAGAACTTTCTAAAATAGATGCTCCTATTGGAAAGTATGCGGTTAGTGGTGATAATGATTTGAAGTTTGACGAGTGGACTAACATCATTTCTGGTAGTGGGTTTACTAATTTAAATAATAGTTATGATACTATTTATAAAAAAGGTTATAATTTTATGGTGATTGCTGGTGTATCTTCTTATAAAGATAAACTTGGGGTAAATGATAAACTTACTGAGACTGTTAATTTTTTGAATTCTTTTGAGAAGGATGGACCGATATACAAGATTCTTTTGATGCATGAGCCTGATACTATTGACGAGATTGAGAATAATTTGTTTAATTTGATTTTATCTGGTCACTCTCTTCATGGACAGGTTAAACTTATTACTCTTCCTCTATTTCTTCCTAATGGGGCGAGGAAGTACTACGGATCTCATTATGAGGTTAATGGCAGTCAGTTATATGTCTCTAACGGCCTTGGAACGACTGATTTTGATTTTAGGTTATTTAATACGCCATCATTTAACATATACAAATTTAATAAATGATCTCTATTTTGAGATTTTTTTATATGATTTATGATAAGATTATATTGGAGGTTTTGTATGGGAAAGAATGCGGAGACACTTGATAATAAATGTCCTCACTGCGGGGCGAAGATTGATTTTGATCCTAAATCTCAAAATTTTAAATGTAACTACTGCGGAGGGCTTGTTTCTGTAGATGAGATGAAAAAACATGAGACTGCGGTCAATTCTAAAAACAATGTCGATGAGGCTGTAGTTGATGAATATAATGAGTATTTTTCATATACGTGTAAAGACTGCGGGGCTGAGGTAATTACCGATGAGGAGACTGTGGCTACTTTTTGTGTTTACTGTGGTAATTCGGCTATTCTTAAAAATAAGTTATCTGGGAAGTTTAGACCTGATTTTATCATTCCTTTTAAAAAGGATATTAAAGAAGCAACTAAGTGTTTTATCGATTTAGGTAAAGGTAGGCCTTTAGTTCCTAAAGCTTTTACTTCTGATAAGAACATAGAGAAAATTAGAGGTATTTATATTCCTTTTTGGCTTCATGATTTTACTACTTCTGGAAACATTACTCTTGAGGGAAGAAAATATGATCACTGGTCAGTGGGTAATACTGACTATACAAAAACTAGCATTTACAATGTTGAAAGAGGTGGAAGTGTTAATATAAAATATCTTCCTACGGATGGTTCTACTAGATTTGATGATGCTTTGATGAACACTATTCAACCCTATAATTATGATGAGATGATATGTTATAATCACGGTTATTTGGCTGGGTTTTTAGCTGAGAGGTACGATACTGATATAGAAAGTATTAAAAAAATAGCTGAAGATTATGCGCTTGATGAGTCTAAAAATCAACTTTTAAAAAGTACTTCTCTCTACTCTTCTGTCAATATTAAATCTAACACTTTATCGGTTAAAGATTACAGTAATAAATATGTATTACTTCCCGTTTATATGGTTAATGTAAAGTACTCTGGTAAGATGTATACTTTTGCGATGAATGGTCAAACTGGTAAGTTTATCGGTGATATTCCTATAGATAAAAAGAAGGCTGTTTTTTATAGCATTCTTACGTTTATTATTTCATTTTTAGTAGTTTGGCTTATTACGTATATAATGTTTAAACTTGGAGGTGGATCATGAAAAAATTTATATTGTTTTTATTGATTTTAATTCCTTTTAATGTTTATGCGGTTAATACTAATAACAGAGAAGAGATGGATAATTTAGGGGTTAATAAGCACTGGAAAATTAATGATAGCAATGAGGGTAATGTTTTAAAAACTTATTCGGTTGATGCTTCTGAGAAGGTTTACGATTTTGGTGAAATCCTTAGTGATGAGGATGAAAAAGTCATATATGATAAGATTAAAAATTTATCTGATCACATCAATATGGACGTTGTGTTTTTGACGGTTAATTTGCCATATACTTATGATAAGGTAAATGAAGATTATGCGGCTGACTTTTACGACTATAACGATTTTGGAATAGATAAGGAAAATTATAGTGGTGTTTTACTTTTGAGAAACTCTTATGAAAATGATCCGTATTTTAATGTATACTTATTTGGTAATGCTCAGCTTTACTTTGACTTTAACAGATGTGAGGATATGCTTGATAATATTTACGATTCTTTCCACAGTGGTAATTACGTGAATGGAATAGATATATTTACTGATAATTTTAAGTCTTATTATGACCGTGGAACTGCACCTAGTATGAAAAATTATATTGTGGATAAAGATGGGTATTTGAAGAAAATATATAAAACTCCTTTTGTTCTTATAACTATAATCAGTTTTATTATTACTTTAATTGTATTTCTCATTTTAAAAAGTAAAAATAAGATGGTAAAATCTAAATTAGATACTAGTAAATATGTAGATAAAAGTGGGCTTAATTTAACTACTGTTAGTGATGTTTTTGTAAGATCTTATGTTACAAGTCACACTAGGTCATCTTCATCTGGTGGTGGACATTCTTCTTCTGGTTCTTCTGGAGGAGGTCATTCATCTGGTGGTGGAAGACATGGATAGAAAAAAGAAATCAAGTTTGATTTCCTTTTTTTGGTATTATTGGACTTATTCCGATTAGGAGTATTATTCCCCCTATTATTGATGAAAATATTCTGCCATTATTACTTGTTTTTACGTGTTTTTTTAACATTTCTTTTCCACTGTAGTTTCCTTTTCTTATATCATATAATTCTTTTCCGTTTTTTGATTTATAGCTTTTTATCGTACTTTCTTTTTGAACTCCTAGTACTGTTATTTCATCGTTTTCTGTATATTTATATGATATTCTGAAGTCCCCTATTTTTGGTTCTTCACTATAGTTTCTCAGATAAGATCCATCTATGTTTAGATTTCCATAGTAGTTGTATTTTCCTTGAAGTACTTCTAGGGGAATTGTCTTTTCATATGGAAGTTTTGATATTAATTCAGATGGTATTTCAAACTCTCCCATTTTTCCACTATATGTGTATTCTTTTGTCTCATATGGCATTGTTTCTGGGTTTTTATGTTCTTCTTCAAAATCGCTTGAATCTATTACTTCATCACTCCATACTTTTTCATATGTGCATTTTTCGTCACAGTCTTCTTCCCACTGATACATCTCTACTACTCTTTTTAGTTTTAAGGCTTCGATATTTATTCCAAGTGTGTCGTCTGAAAGGTTGTGATCTATTTTTATCTTTCCATTTACAGATACGATTTTCCCTTCATTTTTTTTATCTATTTTTTCTGCACTTACATCTTTTACTTTAGACGCTTCTTTAACTAGTTTTTCATTTTTTGAATGAACATTAAATCCATTCCATATTAGCCAAGACCCTAATATTATCAGTATTATGTTTATAACACCAATGTTTTTCATTTTCCTCACTTCCCTTGGCATAAGTATATCATTTATAATGGGGCGTGTAAATGGTATATGATTTTAGGAGCTTATTATTAGATATATTTAGAAAATATTATAGTTTCACTATTGAATCTTTTTAAAAATTAATTTTTTTATCATCTTTATATCTTTTTATTGTACATTTTATATAATTGAATAAATATGATAAATGATAATACAAATGAGTGTTCTCTTCAGGGGGCCTTTAAGAATGATTTTGACCCTCGCAAACCCTTATAAACACTGGGTTTCTTATATATATTGCTCTCTTTAGGACAAAGAGAACATACCCTTTAAATACGCGGAAAACCCAATAAAATCAAGTATCTAATCTTATCTAAAAACACGTTTTTAAGAATTTTAGTATCTAATTCGTATCTAAAAATTATGCCCTCTTGAATGTGAAGAGAGCAATTTTTTTACAAAAAAAGGCCATATTTAAATGACCTAAAATTTTGGATTTAAGCTTTTATAATCTATATTGTTTGTACTCAAATCCCACTTACCAATTCTCATCTTTTTTATATGACTTCCATCTCCAAAATCTAGCAAATCAGACCTCTGTAGATTATTAACAATTTTATCTAAACTTCCTAATCCTTTTGATGATAAAAGAAAAGCTTCTGCTGGGTCACATAATTTGCAATATGCCCACAATTGACCTAAATCATGTAAATTCAACTGAGTCTTTTTTGCTTCAATGAAAACCAACTTATAATTATTATTTTGTTCAATTATTCCCAAAACATCTATTTGAATATCTAAACCAACAGTTAGAGGATAATATTTAAGAATTCCTTGTTCTTGAAGAAATGAATCAAGTGTTCTCGCATGTGCGTCGATTGTTGTTATTTTTGCGTTAGAATATTTTCCTTCTAAATAACTTTGAAGCCATAATCTCATAGGTTCATATAATTCTATCTCTAAAGCTACATTATTCATGATATCCCAAATCCTTTGCTAATTCTGTCCACGAATTATAGTGCTTTCCTCGTATAGACGTTGGTAATGATGAATCATTCTCACCTGGATGAACTGGTTTTCTTTTTCCTTTTCTAACATTTTTCTCCCAATAAAACTTATGCGTATTTTCTGGGTTAAGATGTTCTAATAACTCTTCGCTATACTTTTCTAATGCTTCTTGTTTATGATTAATATTAAATCCAACAGAAAGAAATTCGTTCGCATATATCTTAATTTGATGCTCCTTTTTCCAATATAACTTTTTACCCGCATTATATTTTTTTAATTCACTATCTCTAAAATTAGGATGCCCAAAATCAATTGTTTGAACAGGAACATCTATATCTCTTAACAAATTCGCTATATCTATAACCATTTTCCAATTTCCTGGAATCTCAATATATACACGATGTGCACCAGCAACACCATATGCAATATTACTTTTTCTAATATAACCAGTTACATCTGCAATTCCTCTTAATAAAGATTTTTTTTGGTCTTTTGTAATATTAAAAAGGTCTTCATGCATTTCCATAAAAGCATGTCTACTTCCATTGCCTACATAATGAAGTATTTGCCTCATAACATACTCTGCATTTGGTTTTTTAAATGATATTTTTGTTGATTTTCTTCCTTGAGTATATGTAATACCTGTTCCTATAAGAGGTTCAACTATCTGTCTTATGTCAACAAGACTTGCTTTTACATACACTCTTACATCTTTTTCATCATCCGTATATAAATTCTTATGAGGAATATCAATAGTCACAACTGTTTCAGATGGTCCTTGTTGAATTTCCCCATTACCTAAAATCATACCTAATAGATATGCCATTTCTATATTCATACTACTCTCCTACTTCCTTAAATATATGGTCAGCAATTGCCTTAGCCATCAAAGGTGGAACGGCATTGCCTATTTGAGTTCTTACGTGAACTTTAGCACCGATGAACACAAAGCTATCATCAAAAGATTGAATTCTAGCTGCTTCTCTTGGAGTAATTGCTCTATGTAAGAATGGATGATTATTTGTTCCATTCGACGAAGCATCAAATCTTGTGTCAATTGTTGGTGATACGCTATCCCATTTCAATCTTCCCCAAGTTCCAGTAAACTTTTGCTTGCCTAATAATTCTTTTGGCAAATGTTCTTTACCACATTCTGGTGGAATCATCTTCAATTTCTTAATAGCAACTTCGGCATGATTAGATGCTTTATGGTTGTACAACATCTTGCTATTTTTTCTCATTTCTTTTTGATATTTGCTCACTGCTTCTGTTGTATATTTTTGTTCAAATGCACCCTCACCAGAATTCAAATAAGCTAAATCATAAATAGCATCTCTAACAGTCGTTATTTTTTTTACAGTAGGCTTTGGCAAACTGATTTTTTTATTCTTTGAACATATAAATACAGCTCTTTGCCTTGATTGAGGAACTCCAAAATCAGATGCTGTTAAAACCCCATATTCAACATAATATCCCATTTCAGTAACTTTTTTTATTATTTCATCTTTAAACCAACCAGCTGAGGTAGATAATAGTGCTTTAACATTTTCAATAATGAATATTTCTGGTTTTAATTTTTCAACTAAACTAAGGTATTCTTTAAATAGGAAGTTACGAGGGTCATCTAACCCCAGTTTCTTTCCTTTTAGTGAAAATCCCTGACATGGTGGTCCACCTATTATCATATTAACTTTTTTCTCGAGACTAGCTTTTATAACTTCTTTCTTTACATTCTTATCAGTTATATCACCAACTATTGTAATAGCATTAGGCATATTATATTTAAAAGTATCAATGGCTTCTTTATTAAAGTCTAAGGCTACTGCGGTGGTAAAATTATTGTTTTGCTCCATTCCATATGAGAAACCACCTGCTCCACTAAACAAATCTAATATTACAAATCTTTTATCATTTGGTTGTTCTCTTCTTCTTATTAGTATTCTTTTAAATATTTCCTTACCATTTATAATAGGTTTAAACAAATCATATTCGTTATCAGAGCCATGATTTGCCTCACCAACTATTTCAAACTGCTCGCTATTATATCTATTAATAATAGTAATTGGTACACCCATTATTCCATAATAATCCTTTGGTATATCATTTATTGTTTTAACATTAATAGCGTCATAATTATCATATTTAGGATAATCATTTTGATTATATTTTTTTGTTAAATTTAGCACCTCATGGCGACGAGCATTATCAATATTAGTAAGCCACATAGCATTACCTAAACTTCTCCACTTTTGTCCAGATTCATCAATCCAAAATCTTGTTGCTCTTGGTTCAGAATCTTCTGGAACTCTAAATTTCATTTCCCCAAATTGATAGCCAGTCCATACCCTATCATCTTTTAATAATGGGAATATTTCTTTGTAGGTTAACGCATTTTGATTTCCTATTATTAAAAACTGTTTCTTATATTTCATTATTAGTGAGACAAACTCTTTAAATAGACTAAATGGTGGATTTGTTACTACTATGTCACATTCTTTTAAGTACTGAATGCATTCTTCACTTTGAAAATCTCCAGTCCCTTTTAATTTTTTTATCGATTTATTATCATTTAAATAATCATAAATTTTTGTGTCACTAATTTTATCTTCATTAACAAAGTCGCTAATATCTAAAACATATCCACTTCCAGGTTTAATCTTATTATTATCTTTATCTTTTAATTTTGTTCTTTTTGATATTACCTTAGAATTGTAATATGAAGTACATATTAATCTTTTCAATTTTAATCTATTAAAATTCTTTAAAAAGTATTTGCAAAAATTTGATTCGAATGGGTCATCACAATTACAAAGAACTGTTTTATTTTCAAAGTGATTTAAATAATGGCTAATTTCTTTTTCTATATCTTCATAGGTTGTATAGAATTCATCATTTTTAATTGTTTTTGCATTTTGTAAATTAATATTTTTATTTGCCATTTTAATCACCACCATTCTTTATTTGCTCTTATTTCATTATATCATATTTACGTAAACAAATCGTCATAATTAGACAAATTATTCATCTTTTTTCACAGACACCACCAGAAGAGAGCAACTTTTAATTTTTGGCTTATTTTTTTACGAACTATTCGGTATTTTCTAAAATCACTTTTTTAAATCCAAGATAAATAAACGGTTTGCACGATTTTAATACTTCATTAAAATAAGTTTATAATACGAGATAATCGGTATTCATTCGTATCTAAAACACCAAAATTCGTATCTAATTCGTATCTAATACAATAGAATTGTAATTTTTAAAGAGTGCCAAACGCCCATAAACCCTTATAAATACTGAGTTTAACAAAAAATGAGACGTCTTTCGACGCCTCTTCAGGGGGAAGAGAACATATTTATTATTTATTTATAATTACTTTTTTATTTAATCTTTCTTTCTTATAATCTGCTAAATATTCTTTAAGTGATTTTGTCTGTTTAAATGGATTTAAGAATGAATACTTTTCTTTTCTCTTTGCTTGTTCATCTTTAATATGCATTTTAAATTGTTCATATTTAACAGTGATATTGTTTTCTTTCGCATAATCTTTAATCTTGATATATAGTTTACTAGAATATACTAAATCTATTAAAATAAATCCGGTGAATATTCCAAGTGTATATGAGAAAGTTAAATTTTTACTAAACCAATCTAAAGAATGAAATACGTATGGTGCAAGAAAATAATAGTATATACCACCTATTACAGTCCATATTGCACTAAAAAGTGGACATATTAAGCCTTTATAGTTTCCCCACTGATCACTATAATCCCATAGTCTAACATTGTTTTTTAGTCCTATCAAACCTCCGATTAATTCTATCACTGTCATAAGAAGGCCCATTAATAGAATTATAATAATAGGATTTAAGTTACTATCTTTAAATAGTAGGTATATTACAGTTAATGCTGATAATCCAAATCCATATATAGGGAGGTATGGACCTATTAAAAATCCTGGGTTAACCCACTTTCCATGGACAATTCTTCTAAAAAACAATTCCAATATCCATCCTAATGTACATCCCATATAAAATATAAATATAAATTGTAAAAATAGATTCATATGTACAAACACTCCTTATTTAGTTTTTTTCAATACTTTTTCTGGATTTTCGTTATTCTTAACAAATGATTTAAAGTGCATTAAATACTCATAAGCTTTTTCATTTTTATAAAATACTCTATTTTTTTCTATCGTACTTTTTGGAAAACTATTAAAGATTTTAATCGCTTTTATAAAATGATATCTATACAGATTTTTATAAAATTCACCTAGTTCAGTTAGATCATTATATCTATCTATTAGATCATAAAGCTCCCAGTAAAATAACTCTCTATATCTATAATCTTCTTCCAACTTTTTAGTTACACTATCCAGTTTTGTAATAAGATCTAAACAGGAATAATCAATTTGATTTAAAAGGTTTTCAAGTACTTTTTGTCTATCATCATCTGACAGTGATTTAATATATTCATATAACTCTTTTTCACTGAGATTTTTAATATCATTTTGCATCATACCAACTCTTTCCGTAATTTTTTGTAACTTTTAATGGGACACTAAGCTTATATACATTATCCATTATTTCAGTTACTATCTCATCTAATTTTTTAATTTCATCTTCATATACGTCAAATACTAGTTCATCGTGAACTTGTATTATCATTTTACTTTTTAAATTATTATCTTTTAGGGCTTTATACACTTTTACCATGGCAAGTTTAATTATATCTGCAGCTGTTCCTTGTATTGGTGTATTTAAGGCTATTCTCTCACCTGACTGTCTAATTAAGTAAACTGTATTATTTATCTCTGGAATGTTTCTCTTTCTTCCAAATAATGTCTTTACACTTCCCTTTTCTTTTGCTTCTTTTACTGTTTTTTCCATATAATCTTTAATTCCTGGATATGTCATTAAATAGGTATCTATAAACTGTTTGGCTTCTTTATTTGAAATTCCTACATTATCTCCTAGTCCGAAACTACTTATTCCATATATTATTCCAAAGTTAACTGCTTTGGCTACTCTTCTTTGATTTGATGTAACTAATGAAGGGGCAACTTTAAAGATGTCTGATGCTGTTTTTGTATGTATATCTTCTCCTTTTATGAAGGCTTGTTTTAAAGATTCAATATCAGCCATATGGGTAAATATTCTAAGTTCAATCTGTGAGTAATCTGCTCCATATATGTAATCAAAATTAGGTATGAATGCTTTTCTTATATCTCTTCCAATTTGATCTCTAATAGGTATGTTTTGAAGGTTTGGTTCAATAGATGATAGTCTTCCTGTTCTGGTTAAATTTTGAGTATATATAGTATGGACTTTTCCATCTTTTATTTCACTTAGTATTCCTTCTATGTATGTATTATATACTTTAGTAAGTTTTCTATATTCGATTATCTTATCTATTATAGGGTGAACTTCTCTCAGTTTATTAAGGACATCTATGGCAGTTGATGTTGAGTTTTTTTTATGTGGAAGATCTAGCTTTTCAAACAGTATTTTAGATAGCTGTTTAGGAGATGAGATGTTGAACTTTTCTCCAGCTAAATTATATATGTCATTTGAAACTAGTTCTATTTTTATTTTAATACTCTCACCTTGATTTTTAAGTATTTGACTATCAACTTTTACACCAGTATATTCCATGTCGGCTAAAACTATAGATAGTGGCATTTCTATTTCATTAAAAAGGTATTCTATATCTTCTTCTTTTATCTTTTTATTTAATTCATCTTTTGATTCCCAGATGAATCTCGCTCTATTAATTGTCTCTTTAATTATTTCTTCTTCATCTGGCAATGATAATTTAGAAAGTTTTCCATATATGTTTTCATAAAATTTTAAATCATAATCTAACTGGTTTGCAAGATAGGATATATCGTCTTTCATGTTATAGTCTAATAGTGAGCCTGCTATCATGGTATCAAAAACTACGTTATCTATATCTACATTTTGGTATTTGAGTGATACCAACATCTTTTTTAAATCGTATGTATATTTTTTGTTTTCCTTTAAAAATTTTGGATTTTGTTTTAATACATCTAAAGGAATATAATATGAAATATCATCATTGTAAACTCCCATTCCGATAATATGTGATTTATGATAATTTGTTCCAAGTATTTCTAAATATACGGCTACATCTTTATCAACTTTAATTTCATCTACATTTTTTATGACTTTAATTTCAGTTTCTTTAACTGATTTTTTTTCTTTTTTCTTTTTTAAAAATGAGTAAAATTCTAAGTCTTCATATATATTATTTAAGTTATCTGTGTCTTCTTTTCTATATATACAGTCATCTATATCTATATCCATATCTACATCTTTAACTATGGTTGCTAGATGATATGATTTGTAGGCGTTTTCCCTATCATTTATTAATTTTTCTTTTAATTTTCCTTTAACATTTTCTATATTTTCATATATTCCATCTAAGGTTTTATAGTCGTGAAGTAGTTTTAAAGCGGTCTTTTCTCCTACTCCTTTAACTCCTGGAATGTTATCTGAAGGATCTCCCATTAGGGCTTTTAAGTCTATTATGTTAATAGGATCTATTCCCCACTCTTTTTTAAATGATGTCTCATCATATCTGATATAATCTTTTTGTTTTAAAAGTTTTATATCTACATCTTTGGTAATCAGTTGTAAAAGGTCTTTATCACTACTTATAATAGTTCCTATAAATTCTTCTTTTTTATTGCAGTACTCTGAAAATGTACCGATTATATCATCTGCTTCATAGTTATCTATTTCATAGTATTTTATTCCCATTGCGGTTAGTATTTCTTTGGCTTTGGGAAACTGCATTTTTAACTCATCAGGTGTCTTTACTCTTCCATCTTTATATCCTTCATACTCTATATGTCTAAATGTCTTACCTTTATCAAAAGCAACTATAATATACTGTGGATTTTCTTCGTTTATTATTTTACTTATCATATTTACAAATCCGTATAATGCATTTGTAGGAAATCCTTTAGAATTTTTCATAAAATTACCATTGTATGCGGTGGCATAATAGCTTCTAAATAGTAAGTTGTTTCCATCTACTAGTATTATTTTTTTCATATTTAATTTCCTTTCTAATTTATACTTTGTTAAGTCATCTAGATTTATTATAAAGTAATTTTTTAAATAAAACAACCTGTGTAAATTTGTATAATTGTGTAAAAGTGTGAACAATTGATGTTTAAATTTTACCTCTACGTGTTAATATATTAATGGAGGTTAGCTTTATGGTATATACTAAGAAAAAAAGAAATAGAAAAAATGTAATTATCATTTTATTAATTATCTCGGTAATTGGTCTTACGGGATATATTATTTATGGTAATTTATATGATAATAAGAAGATGAATAGCCTAAACGATGATGTAGAAAAATTAAATAGTAAAGTCTCTGATTTGAAAAAAGAAAATGAAAAGCTAAGTGAAGAAGTTAAAAAAAATGAAGAGGAAAAAAAAGAAGCTGAATCTAAAGGATATATAAACGCTTTTTACTATGGTGTTAATAATGGGATAGATCCAAGTGGAATTCAAGTTAACATTAAAACTTGTTTAACCTTGTTTGATGATGGAACTTTTACACAAATATATGTCGATAGTGAGGGACTTAGTGGTACATATAAATTTGAAAATGGAAAGATAATTTTATCTGGCAATAATGCTAATGGTGAGTTTAACATTGTTTCGGATATATCTGATGATAATAAAACTATACAACTTGGAAATGTCACATTAAATAAAGTAAACTAAAAGAAATTTACATTTTATTTTGTAAATTTCTTTATTTTTATGTTTTCTTTTTTAGATATGTTTAAATCAATATCACTAGATATTACTGGTCTATCTGTGCCTAGGGCTCTTACTTTTATAACTTTAACTGTATTATCTATAATCTCATCTATAAGTTCATCTGTAAGAATTCCAAATTCTAAATTTTTACGTATACTTTCGTTATAAAGTGTTACTAGGGATGAAAAATCCTGTGTGTAATAACCGTTTCTATCCATATATTTTAGGGTTAGTGGTACATCTTTTTCTTTAAATATCCTCATCATGTATACGCCTTTAATTTTGCCATTACTTTTGTGGACTCTAAAATCAATGTTACACTTTTTTTTATACTCATTTTCATAAATATCTACACATATTGATGTTTTATCTACAACTGGACTTAAATATTTTCTATGAATTCTTCCCTTTTCATCTATATATTCAAATGATTCTACATGCACATCTATCACCTCTTAAGCTGGTATTATATCACTTATATTATTTATATTCAAATCATTTGGATATTTTTTTAATTTTAACTTTTTTGTATACATCATCATCTAATTCTATCAATTGTCTATTTAGATATAACTTTTTATTCATGTTATTTTTTTCTATTATAATATTTTTATCTAAGAGTTGCTTAAGTATTTTTAGTGAACTTCTATCTATTAATTTTATTATATCTTTGGAATTTGTAATATTGAGCATTATTTTAATCATATACATCTGTTCACTTGATAGATTTCGATATTTTTTTATGCTATTTATTATTGAATGTATTTCCATTTCTTTTTGAACTGATGATAAGGACAATTCAATAAAATCTGTAACATTTCCCTTTCTAGAGTTATAAAGGGATCTTTGATATTTACTTCTATTAAATGAAAGTCCATTTTCAATTAATAAGTAGTTATAGTTTTTATTGTTGATGAGATTCCACGATGCAAGCATTCTAGAGGTCCTTTTGTTTAAATCGAAATACGGATGTATGTAGTATAGATAAAAGTGAATAATCTGTGAGTCTATAAAGTTTTCAATATCTTCTGATTTGCTATTTTGGATAAATAAAAATAATCTATCCATGAATTCGTTAATTTTATTATAATCCATACATTCTATACAGTCTAATATACTTCCGTTTTTTAATATAAATACCTCGCCCTCTCTATAGTATTTTCCCATGTTTTTTTCACTATATATGTCAAGTAATTTGTCACTTCTTATGTCATATAGTTTTTTTAAGGTATCTTTATTTATATCTCTTTGATTTAAAATGTATTCGTATGATTTAAGTACATTATTTCTTTCTTTTCTATTATAATCTGTTAAATTTAAAATATCTTTTACCGAAATATTACTTAGTGAATTCTCAATTGATAGGAATATTTCGATATCTTTCTTTAAGTTTGTTACACGTATTTGATCATAGTATAATCTTCTTCCTCTCTCTGTTCTAAGAGGGATTCTTATATATCTATCCATATAATCACTTCCAAGAATATAATTATATACTATTAATATTTAATGTCAAATTTAGTATTATTTACATCATAAAAAATGCAAAGGTTAATTTCTGCATTTTTGTTTTAATAATTTTTTTATTTCATCTTCTTTAGAAATCCTTATTGGCTCTTCTATCATCTTTTTCAATTCTTCTTTGTATGTACTATCGACTTCTTCAGAAAAACTCTTTATGAATCTCATATTATTGGAATTCATTATTACTCTCGCGTGGGCGTCTATGTCGGAATCTTTAATATCTCTTGCATATTTAAAATTCCAATATGGGCTAGCGCTTTCTATCATTAATCTACCGTGTGCTAAGATGTCGGCTCCTTTAACATCTCTTGCGAATAAATAGTTCCAATGTAGATCTTTACTCTCTAAAATGAATGTTTCGTGTGATTTAATATCTGCTCCTTCAACATCTCTTGCGAAAAAATAATTTAAATATCGATTTCTACTTTTTAAAACAACTTTTCCATGTTCTAAAACACTTGCTCCTTTTATAGTTTTTGCAAAGTCGTATGATAGTTTTGCATCATTAAGGCTTAAAATATCGCTTTCAAATTTATCTACTTCCTCATTAAATCCATATTCCTTAACATATAATGCGATTCTATTTACTATTTCCTCTAATTCCATTTTTCCAAACCTCCTTTAAAATAGACTTAGTTGACTGGATTCTTCCATCCCATCTAAAACTCCCATCGATCTCAACTTTTCTATCAGAGTAGATGATATTTTGGCTCTTTTTTGAAGATCTTCAATACTTATGAAGTTTCTCTTTTCTCTTTCATCAACTATGTTTTTAGCAACTGTTATCCCAAGGCCATCAACTGATCTAAATGGAGGAATTAATGAATGGTTATCTTCATCTATTACAAAGTCTGAGTAATGGCTTTTATATAAATCTATCGGTTTAAAGGTATATCCTCTCGCTAGAGCTTCTAGAGCTACTTTTAAGCATTCTAATATTGATGATTCTTTATTGGTTGCATCATATCCTTTTTCCTGAATTTCGATAATTCTAGCTTTTACTGATTCATATCCTTTTATCATGCAATCGATATCGAAGTCATCATATTCTACGGAAAATTGGGCAGCATAATATACTTCTGGTTTATGTACTTTATAATATGCTAGTCTGAAGGCGTTTACAACATAGGCAACTGCGTGGGCTTTTGGAAACATGTATTTTATTTTAGCACACGAATCTATAAACCACTTTTCTATGTCATTTTCTTCCATTATTTTTACGTATTCCTGCCAAAGTGCGGGATCTTTACTCGCTCTACCTTTTCTTACAAATTCCATAATTTTAAAGGCATCTATCGGTTTTAATCCATGATACATAAGATAAACCATAATATCATCACGGCAGCCTATTACATCAGAAAATGGTACTATTTCCTGGTCTATCAGATCTTTAGCATTTCCATTCCATACATCGGTTCCGTGTGATAGACCTGATATTTTAACTAGTTCAGCAAATGTTTTAGGTTTAGTTTCTCTTACTAGTTGAAGGGTAAATGGTGTACCAAATTCTGGTATTCCTAAACTTCCTGTATCGTTCATGATTTCCTCTTTGGTAACTCCAAGTGGTTTTGGGGATAAAAATATTCCCATGGTTTCTTTATCATCTAATGGTATTTTTGTAACATCATCACCGGTTATATCTTGAACAACTCTTAGTTTAGTAGGTCCAGAATGACCTAAAATGTCTAATTTAAGAACGTCTTGGTCAATGGCATGATAATCAAAATGTGTAGTTCTCCAAGGTGATGTTACATCATCTGCTGGATACTGGTAAGGTGTAAAGTCATATACATCCATGTATCCTGGTATAACTACTATTCCACCTGGGTGCTGGCCAGTTGTCCTTTTTACTCCTTCACATCCTTTAGCAAGTCTTTCTACTTCAGCTGTTCTCATGTAAATACCTTTATCTTCACAGTATCCTTTGACAAATCCAAAGGCGGTTTTTTCAGCAACTGTTCCAATAGTTCCTGCTCTATATACGTTATCTACTCCAAATAGTACTTTTGTATATTCATGGGCTGCTGCTTGATTTCTCTCTGAAAAGTTCAAATCGATATCTGGCACTTTATCGGCGTGGAATCCTAAGAATGTAGCAAATGGCATGTCTTGTCCTTCTTTGTTCATTTTTGTTTCGCATTTAGGACAGTTTTTATCTGGAAGATCATATCCACTTCCATAATCACTTCCAAGTGGTTTTCCATCTATTTCAAATATTGAGTGTTTACAGTTTGGACATACATAATGTGGCGGGAGGGCATTAACTTCTGTTATTCCCATCATTGTTGCGACTAATGATGATCCTACTGATCCTCTACTTCCAACTAAATATCCATCATCATTTGACTTTTTAACCAGTTTTTGACTGATTAAATATATGACGTCAAAATGGGCACCTATTATTCCTGTAAGTCTATCTTCTACTTCTTTATCTATGTTTTCTTCTATTCCTTTATCTAATAAGTCTTTTTTAATTATTTCTTTTACTTTATCAATGCCACCAATCATTGCTTCATGTAGTTTTTCATATATAATCTTTTCATATTCTTCATTTGATAATTTATCTTTTTTTGTTTGGTTTTTAATAGCATCAAATGGTTCGTCTCCATAAAGTTCTGTGGCTAGGCGCTCTTCTATGTTGTATGGAAGAGGATTTCCATATATCTCTTCTGCTTTGGTGTAAACTAAATCTAGGGTTGTCTCTGTACAATTTTCTATTTTAGGGGCGAATGGTATTCCACCGGTATCAATTATTACCTCTAGAATATCTACCATATCTGCTATTTTATTTGTATTTGTAATGACTATCTCTCTTGCCTCTTCTTCATTTAAAAATGAGAAGTCTTCTAACATTTCATCTGTTGTTCTAAAGTATTGATTTGGAATTGATGTTATATTTTTTCTAGCTAGTGGATGTCTTCCTCCTCCAGGAACTTTTTGGTTTACAATTATCTCTCTATATATTTTATCTTCTGGTTCTATCTGATGTACATCGCCTGATGCGACTATGATCTTTCCTGATTCTTTTGTAACTCTAATTATCTTTTTTATATGGTTAATCAGCTCTGCTTTATTGGCGAAATCTCCCATTTGAATTAAATGATCATATACATCTAGTGGCTGAACTTCTACATAGTCGTAGAAATTGATTAGGTTTGAAAGTTCTTCATCAGATTTACTTCTAGCTAATCTAAATATTTCACTTTCATAACATCCGCTTCCAATTAGTAATCCCTCTCTATGTTTTTCTATTTCACTTCTAAGTATTCTCGGTGTTTTATATAAATACTTTGTATTTGATAGAGATATCAATTTAAACATATTTTTAAGTCCTGTTTTGTTTTTGGCAATCATGTTTACGTGGTAACTTGATCCATATTTGTGTATTTCATCTTTTGAAACTAATTTATCTAAATCTTTAATCGTTTTAAAGTTTCTAGATACTAGTTTTTTTAACATCTTATGAAAAACTAAAGCTGTTCCTTCTGCGTCGTAATCACCTCTATGATGGGCAGTTTCATCCCATGGAACGTCATACCTTTTAACTAATGCAGAAAGGCCATGTCTGGAATAACCTGAATCTAAGGTTCTAGATAGTTCTAATGTGTCAATTACTGTATTATTAAACTCTCCTAAGTTATATTTACTATGGGCCATTTTTATAAATGACACATCGAATTTAGCATTATGGGCAACCATGGGAAGATTTCCTGTCCATTTTTTAAACTTCTTTACAGACGCTTCTTCATCTGGTTTTCCTTTAAGCATATCGTCTGTTATACTTGTAAGTTCTGTTATCTTTTTTGGAAGTTTTCTCTTTGGGTCTATAAGTTCATCAAATCTATCTATGATTTCACCATTGCATATTTTAACTGCTCCTATTTCTATGATTGAATCTGCACCGGCTGCATTGAATCCTGTGGTCTCTAAGTCAAATACTACATATGTCGTTTTAAGCAAATCTTCTTCTTTTGCTCTTAAAACTATGTCAACTGAATCGTCAATTAATGTAAGTTCTGTTCCATATAGTGCTTTAAATTTATCTTTTTCTTCTTTTCCTTTATTGTATTTGGTAACCATATTAAATACATGGGGAAAGGCTTGACATCCATTGTGATCGGTTATGGCTATTGCTTTATGTCCGAATTTAATTGCTCTTTCAACTAGTTTAATCTCGTCGGCAACTCCATCCATCTGACTCATCTTAGTGTGGGCGTGAATTTCTACTCTCTTTTGTTTTGATTTGTCTTCTCTTTCGTCTTCTTTTACTTCGATTTCATTTATATCTCTCGCGTTAAGTACTATCTCATTATTTGAATAAGCATCTGCTTTAGTATATCCTTTGATTAAATACCATTTACCTGGCTTTAATCTCTTTAGGTATTTACTGTAATCTTTTGAGTCTCTCGTAAACAGTTTACAGTAAATACTATCTGTCTTATCAGTTAGTTTAAGTGTGATTATTTTAAAATCACTTTTGCTGGATTCAAATGAATCTACTCCAAATATTTTTGCTTTTATTGTGACATTATCCATCTCATATGTTATGTTGCTTATATTTGTTATTTCTGTTTTTATTTCGCCTCCTAATATTATTGGACTTTCTTTTACAGGTGATGATTTAACAATTTTTGTCTTTTCTATCTCTTTTATTATTTCTTCTGACTTTTCTTTATTAATTGTCGTGATTATGTTTATGTCAAGTCCTGCATTTTTTAATTTTTCTTCTAATTTGTTTTTTATACTTCCTATCTTCATCTGTTCTGCTTTATTTGCTATTTCGATATTTAAATAATTATCTTCTAATGTAACTTTACTTTCGATAAATTCTCTAAGTAAGGGGGCTTGTTTACTGAACTTTTTCATATAGTATTTATAGTATTCTAAAACGTCATTTAACTCATATTTTTTTACAGTAAAAAAAGGGGTTACTGTATAGTTTGAATATTTATTTTTTAACAGACTTCTAAATTCTATGTAAATATCTGGTGGAAGTACATTTTTTAAATTAATATAAAAGGCATATTTATCTTTATTCTTGTTACATACTATCTTTTCCAATTTTCCGTCTTTAAAAAATGTATAGTCATCTTTTTTTAGTTTTATCTGTTTTAGTAATAATTCTAATTTGTCTTGCATGTTATCACCTTTTTGTAGAAAAGAAAATGATTTTCATCACTTTCTATATTTTTGGAATTAAAACTTTCCTTTTTGATTTTCTTTTAACATCTGCTTTTATTATAGATAGGTATATTGCTCTATGAGGAATTGACACATCTTTAATTAATGCATAAACTCTTTGACCTAACTTTAGTTTATACTTATCACTTTCTGTCGGAAGTGTTATGTCATTTAAATTTGCAATTCCTTTAATTCTATTATCCAATATGACATCTAATCCATATGGGGTAAAAGCAGTTATTTGTCCTCTATATTCATCTCCAATGTGGTTAATACTATACTCGGCCATTTTTAGTTCTAAGGTTTCTTTTTCCGCTTCATCAGCTTGCCTTTCCATGAATGACGAGTGGGCACATATTTCTGGGAGAATCATGTTTATCGATTTTATTTTTTCTTCTGTATTTTCATTTTTATATTCGTCTATTAATCTGTGAACTTCTAAATCAGGATATCTTCTGATTGGGGATGTAAAGTGTGTATAGTAATCTAAAGCAAGTCCATAATGACCTTCATTTTGATCTGAATATCTCGCTTTACTCATACTTGTAAGTATGGCTACTGAGATGATTTCCTCTACTTCTGTAGACCTATATCTATTTAAAAAATCTTCTAAATCATTTGAAGTTAGTTTATTTTTTTCTATTTTGTTAATTAAATGGATGGCATCTGAACCACATAATCCTTCATTTAACAGATACCTTAAACTTCTGATTAATCTATCATTATTGGGATTTGCGTGAACTCTATAGACAAATGGAAGTTTTTGAGATGCATAGTGTTTTGTAACTGTCTCATTTGTCAAAATCATGAAGTTTTCTATAATCTTTTCAGCTATCTCTCCTTTGTTTAATTTAAAAATAGTATCTTCCTCTTCTATTACGGAAACTTCAGTTGACGTAAAGTCTATATTTCCTCTCTGATTTCTTTTGTTTTCTAATATTTCTGATAGCAAATACATAAAAAGTAAATCTTCTGTAAATGGTTCATAGTCACTTATGAGATTATTATTCATTAAAAATTCATTTACATCTTCATATGTCATCTTCTTTTTAGAGTTTATTATACTGTCAAATATTTTATAATCTACTACATTTCCATCATCATCTATTTCCATTTCTACTGTCTTTGTAAGTCTATCTTCACCCTCATTTAACGAACATATTCCGTTAGATAAAGTATGCGGAAGCATAGGTATTACAGAATCTGCAAGATACGCAGATGTGCCTCTTTCTCTTGCTTCTTTATCTAAATAACTACCCTTTTTTACATAGTGGTTTACATCGGCTATGTGAACTGACAATATAAAGTTTCCTTTTGCATTTATATCTATGCTAATAGCATCATCCATATCCTTTGTATGTGAACCATCTATTGTAAATATGTTCTTATCTCTAAGGTCTACTCTTCCAATCATTTCTTCTTCTGTAACGTGATTTGGTATTTGTCTTAACTCTTCTAAAGCTTCTTTTGAAAACTCTGTCATAAATCCATGGTTGGCTCCAATTGCTTTTACTTCTATATCTGGATCATCTTTATGTCCAATTACCTCTTCAATTTGTCCTTCAAATAGAACTTTTTTATTTATAATGGCAACTGGATTATCACTTAAATTAACTAAAACTAAATTTCCTGAAACTAGTCCTTTTAATGCTTCTTCACTACATTTTACTACAATATTTCCATATATGTCATATGGTTTTAATTGTTTTCCATCAAATTCGAATATTGCTTTTCCTTCTTTTCTCTCTAATATTTTTACTACTTTCGCACTTGTATAACCTGCATTTTCTGTTTTTTCAGGTTTTATAAGTACTGTATCTCCTTCAAGTGAGCCATTTAAATCTTCTTCTTTTATGATGTACTTTACCATTGATGAAATATAGACCTTTCCATGACCTGTTTTTGATATATGAAGTACTCCTTTTACTAGATTTTTTTTATTTTCTAGTGATGTCTGATAGTAACCGTCTTCATCTAAAAATATCTTTTTTTCTTCCTCTAGTTTTTTTAATGTACTAAAAAAAGTAGCCTTTGCCTTTCCTCCTTTGATGTTTAAAATTCTTCGGAGCATGTTTGCAGTTAGCTTCTTTTTTTCTATATTTTGTAATATTTTATTTTCCATACCCAACCACCTTGATTTAATTATAACTTATTTAAATCATTAATACAATAGGTGCGGAATAAAGTTTACACATTTTAGACAAATATAAATATGTACCTATCTCTATTTGTAAGATCTTTTTCTATTTTTATATCTGTATATTTTATATACTCTTTTACAATTCGCTTTATTTTATCTCCTTGATTCATTCCTATTTCAAAGGCTATTATACCTGGTGTTTTTATATTGTTATTGACTCTTTTTAGTATTTTTTCATAGAATTCTAAGCCTTCATTTTTAGCAAATAAGGCAATATTTGGTTCATTTTCTTTAACTATTTTTTCTACCTTTTCATCATATGATATATAAGGTGGATTACTGATAATTAAATCGTACTTTCCCTTTACGTTTTCAAGCATATCACTTTGATAGAAGTTTATTTCTACATTATTTAGTTTTGCATTCTCTTTTGCAACGTTGAGCGCTTTTAAAGATATGTCAATTCCATCTACTTCACAGTTTAGTTTTGTTTTTAAACTGATACTTATCGCACCTGAACCTGTACCTAAATCGATTATTTTAATAGGCTCTTTTAAATACTTTTTAACATATTTAATTGTCTTTTCTACTAAATATTCTGTCTCAAATCTGGGTATTAGAACATTTTCATCTACTTTTATGTTTATTCCATAGAAGTTTACACTTCCGACTATGTACTGTACAGGGATATTTTTTTTTAATTTTTTTAGTCCTTCATCAAACTTTTCTTTTGGTAGATATTTTTTTAAATACTCTTTATCTGTCATGAGGCTTTTAATTTTCTATTTTGATCTTCGGTGATTAGGGCTGATATGATGTCTTCTAAATTTCCTTCCATAACTCTATCTAGGGCTTTAGTCGTATATCCTATTCGGTGATCGGTAACTCTATTTTGTGGATAGTTATATGTCCTAATCTTTTCTGATCTATCGCCAGAACCTATTTTATTTCTTCTCTCATTACCTAATTTTTCTTCTTGCTTTCTCACTTTATCTTCATATAGTCTACTTCTCAGTATCTGCATGGCTTTTTCTTTATTTTGAACTTGGCTTCTTTCATTTTGACAAGTTACTACTGTGTTAGTTGGAAGGTGGGTAATTCTTACTGCACTGTCGGTTGTATTAACTGATTGGCCTCCTGCTCCTGATGAGTGAAATACATCTATTTTTAGATCATTTGGATTAATTTCTACATCTACCTCTTCGGCTTCTGGCATTACTAAAACTGTGGCAGTAGAGGTGTGAACTCTTCCTTGGGTTTCGGTTACTGGAACTCTTTGAACTCTATGGGCACCTGATTCATATTTTAGCCGTGAATATACATTTTTTCCTTTAACCATGAATTCTACTAAAGGATATCCTCCTGAGTCACTGTGTTCATCTGATATTACATCTATATTCCATCCTTCTTTTTCTGCATATTTAGTATACATTCTGTATAAATCTCCAGCAAATATATTTGCTTCATCTCCGCCTGCTGCTCCTCTAATTTCTACTATTACGTTTTTCCCATCATTAGGATCTTTTGGAAGTAACATTATTTCTATTTCTGACTCTAATTTTTCTTTTTCTTTTGAAAGATTTTCTAATTCTTCTTTGGCAAATTCACCTAACTCTGGATCTTTTACCATCTCTTTTGCCTGTTTTATGTCACTTTCTAGTTTTTTATATTTTTTGTACGCTTCATATGGTTCTTTGAGAGATGATGCTTCTTTTGTAAGTTTAAGCATTTCTTTTATATCATTTGAAATTTCAGGATTACTAAGTTTACTTTGCAAAGCCTCATATTTTTCTTCAATTGTTTTTAGTCTCTCTATCATTTTGTAGTCATCCCTTTCGCTTTTTAATTATACTATAATTTGTTTTTTATTACAAATAAAGATGGGTTATTCCAACTCATCTTCATCAACTATTGTAAGTTCATCATCTTCTATTTCATCTATATCATCTAGGTCTGTATCTTCTACATTAGAATCATCATCCATCTCATGATACTCTTCTGGTGCCATGTCATCTAGTTCTTCTTCTAATTCCTCTTCAGTTTCGGTTAATTCTTCATCATCTTCTTCATCTATATTTATATTTCTCGAGTGGTGTGAACTTAAATCCCATGTCCCATTTTCTAACAAAATAAATGTTTTATCTGTGGTTAAATCCGTATAAAAATCCCCTATTTTATTTTCACATTCTTCTGATGATAGTTCAAGAAGTTTACATATTTTTTTAAATATTTCTAAGGTGTTTAATTTCTTTCTAGACTCCATTATAATCTTTTTTGCGAGATCTATATACGAGTATGATTCTAACTCTTCTTTTGTCATCTTATTTAATTTCATATTTTTCACTCCTTAAGCAATTCTTTAACATTGTATCATATTATCTTTACCTGTCAATACTATATTCTAAATTATATGTAAAAGTGTCAATTAAGTGTTCATCTATTATTAAGTCATATACTATTTTTATTTTATTTTCTTCTATTTTAATTGTTTTAGCAAGTGTTTTTATATCTACTGTTCCATATTTATTTTTTAATTTTCCTTCTAAAGGAATTCCTTCTTTTAATTTTATCTTTAATTCGTAATCTTTTTTTCTATATATTTCTACTATTTTATCTAGTTTTATCTTTGTTAGGACATATTTATCTATATAAGTGATTTGATTTTTACTTTTTATTGCTTTTCCCTCATATACATAGTTTTCACTTTTACTTTTTATATATACTTTTATTTTTATTTTACTCAAGTATAATCACTTCCGTTTAGAATTATACCATGTATTTATTTTTTTACTCATATTTTTTTTATTTTTTCTAATAATAAATTTAGAAAGAGAGTGTTTATATGAGAAAAATTAAAAAAATTTTTATTATAATTATTATTTTTATTCTTATTTTAATTGTCTCATATTCTGGGATTTATCTATATGCGAAGTCTACACCTAAACTCTCTATAAAGGGGGCGAATGGTTATTATTTATATGACAATAAAGGGAAAATATATGAGGGAGGTTCTGAAGATTGGGCATCTTTTGATGATATATCATCTAATTTAATAAATGCGACTATTTCCTGCGAAGATAAAAATTTCTATTCTCATAGGGGATTCGATATATTTAGAATTTTTAAAGCGCTTTTTATAAATGTCAAAAATAAAAGCAATTCTCAAGGGGCTTCAACTATTACTCAGCAGCTATCTAAAAATTTATTTTTGGACTTTGATAAAACTTGGTCTCGTAAGATTAAAGAGGCTTGGATCACTTTTAGACTTGAATCTCACTATAGTAAAGATAAGATTCTTGAGGGGTATTTAAACACTATAAATTATGGTGGGATATTCGGCATTCAAAATGCCTCTAAATATTATTTTGGCAAAAGTTCAAAGGATCTTTCTTTGGCTGAGGCCAGCATGCTTGCAGGTATTCCTAAAAATCCCAGTAAATACTCTCCACTACTCAATTTTAAAGAATCTAAAAAAAGACAAAAGTCTATTTTGAATTCTATGGTTAAAAATGGCTACATTACTAAAAGTGAGGCTGATAATGCATATAATGAGGAGGTAGTGTTTGCTAAAGATGAAAATGATGAAAGTTTAAAAATGATAATGTACTATCAAGATGCGGTAATGGATGAGTTATCTACTCTTCCATCTATTCCCTCTACTTTTTTAGAAACGGGTGGTCTTAAGATATACACTAATTTAGATACTAGGGCTCAAAAAATACTGGAGTCATCAAGTGATAATATAGTTAACAAGGATATTGAACTATCTGGTGTAATAATGGATCCTAAAAGTGGTAAGGTCCTCTCTTTAACTGGTGGGAGGGATTATAATAAAAGTGAATTTAACAGGGCAATTAAAGCTAAAAGACAGATAGGCTCTACTATTAAACCATTTTTATATTATTCTGCTTTGGAAAATGGTTTTACTCCTTCTACTACTTTTACTTCTGAGAAAACTACTTTTAGTTTTTCTGGCGGGAAGACTTATAGTCCTAAAAACTATAATGATAAATATGCGAATGGTCCAATCAGTTTAGCTGCAGCCATTAGCTATTCTGACAATATATATGCGGTTAAAACTCATCTGTTTTTGGGGGAAGATGCGCTTAGTGATATTTTAAAGAGAGTTGGTATTAACGGAAACTTTTCTAATTTACCTTCGCTTGCTTTAGGTGCGGTCGATATGGACATGATGAGTATGATGGGTGCATACAGTTCTTTAGCTAATGAAGGATATAGAGTTAAGCCTTATTTTATAAGTAAAGTTACTGATATGGATGGAAATGTATTATATGATTATAACTATACACCTGAAAGCATTTTAAATAAGAGTACTGTTTACATATTAAATGAACTTTTAACTACAACTTACTCTTCTGAATTTAAGGATTACAATGTTCCGACTTGCCTTAGCATATTTCCTAAAATGACTCACAAATATGCGATTAAGAGTGGGACTACTAATACTGATAATTTGATATTTGGATATAATAAAGAGTTGTTAGTAGGTCTTTGGACTGGATATGATAATAATACTACTGTGGATAATAAAGATAGTTTAAATATTAAAAATATGTGGGTTGACATAATGGAGGAGTATTTAAAGGGTAAAACTGATGAGGAAACTTGGTATGAGATTCCAAATAATGTGGTAGGAGTTCCAATTGATCCTATAAGTGGACTTGCTTCTACTGATGGAGGTAAATCTAAGATTTTATATTATATTAAGGGAACTGAACCTTCTGATAATAAAGCATCTTTAGATGATGTAATTCCAACTGTAAAAGAAATCACAGAGGATTAATCTGTGATTTTTTTATCTTCCCATTGAACTAGTTTCTGGAAGTGTAGATGCGCCATCTATAACTACTGTTTGACCTGTTATATAACTCGATCTATCTGATGCGAGAAAAGCTGTTAAATCTCCTAATTCTTCTATTTTTCCCATTCTCTTCATTGGAATAGCACTTTCTATTTCATTTATAACTCTATTTGGGTTATCTGGATCTGTAAGATGAGCCATCTTCTCTACCATAGGTGTTAGTATGTAACCTGGCATAATTGCATTTACTCTTATATTCTTTTCAACCAGTTCTGCAGCTAGTGATTTTGTAAAGCCTAAAATTGCGGCTTTTGTGGTTGCATAGGCTACTTCCCCTGGGTCTGCTACCATAGGTCCTGTTACACTCGATAAGTTAATGATAGATCCTTTTTTCATATGTGGTAAAACTGCTTTGGTTACATTCCAAGTCCCTTTGATATTTATATCGAAGTGAAAATCTCTCAGTTCATCATCCATATCTTCAAATGATTCTAGTTGACATACTCCTGCATTGTTTACAAGTATATCTATATTACCTAGTTTTTTGTGTATATCTTCTATTACTTTCTCTACTGCTTTTTTTTCTCTAATATCTACTTTATATCCGTAAACTTCTCCTTTTAAAGATTTTAGTGTCTTTTCTAACTCATCAGAGTAATCTAGAATTGCAACTTTTACTCCTTCTTTTAAAAATACTTTAACAATTCCAAGTCCATTTCCCATGGCTCCGCCTGTTACTACGGCTACTTTATTTTCTAAATTCATTTTTATTCCTCCATTATCTCTAATATATCCCCTGTTTTTAAATTAAATGCATTTCCATCATCTGTGTCTAGGTGTAGTTCAAATGAACTATTTTTATCTACTTTGAAATATACATTATCAAGTGTTCCACCTTTTTCACCTTTTATTCTTATTTTGACTTTTTTCTTATTTTCAAAGCCATATTTTTTTAACTCTTCTGGGGTTATATGTATGTGTCTGTTTGCTATTATGCAGCCTTTATCTAAGTGTACTTCTTTTTTTTCTGAAATTAGTGTTATAGGTGAAGAGCCTTCTAAATCACCTGACTTTCTTATAGGTGGATTTAATTTTAAATAATAACTATCTGTTTTGGATATTTCTACTTGATTATAATTTCTAAGTGGTCCTAGCACTCTTACTTTGTTCAGCTCTCTATCGCCATTTTTAATGGTTAAAAATTTGTTTGAGGCGAATTGTCCTGGCTGTTTTAAGTATTTAACCACTTCTAATGGTTCATTTCCAAATAATTCTTTATATATTTTTTTATCTAAATGAACATGTCTATTTGATACTCCTAGTGTAACTTTCATATTTTCCTCTTTTCTAAGGTTTACCTGTAATATCTTTATTCTTTTCTGAAAGATAGCCTTAATCTATTATATTTTTAACTTATGTGCAACAGTTTTTTCATGGTGGATAGTTCTCTATATTATCCTTTATATATTCGTCTGCTGATGCAAATATCAAATCATTACTTGTAGTTGATACTACATCACTATTTTCTTTTAATCTATTTACTACAAGCGGAGTTATTATTACTGCTAGTAACCCTATTATAACTATCACTCCAAGTATTTCTGCTAATGTGAATGCTCTCTTATTCATATCATTACCAACCTTATCTTTAAGTAAAATTATATCATATTTTAATTTATTAATAAATATATTTTTTAATGGAAGGTGATATTTTTGAATAGTGAATTTGCGAATGGAGGAAGTTTTCCTGGAAATCCTCTATATGTTGGCGGGCAAACTGTACCTAATCAACAAAATCAAATCAATTTTAATACGACATTTGAACAGTCATATATTGAAAACATTTTGAGATTAAATAAGGGGAAAAAAGTTGAAATATATGCTTCTTACCCTGATTCTTCTGAGTGGAGAAACATGGTTTTCAAAGGTATAATTGAACAGTCTGGAAGAGATCACATAATTTTAAGTGATCCTAATACCGGTGAGTGGTATTTAATTTTAATAATATATGTAAATTATGTTAAATTTGATGAAGCAATTGCTTACAGCCCAAGTTTTTATCCAAATAATTGATAAATACTTTAAATGTGTGCTATAATGTTTAAGGTGAATGATATGGGATTATTAATTATTGTATTTTTAATGTTTTTACTATTTTGTATGATATTTATTTTATCTATTTCTATATACAATAAATTTCAAGTATATATAATTAGAATTAATGAAGCTGAGAACAATATAGACTCTGTTCTTCGAAAGAGGTTTGATCTACTTAACAAATCTATAGAAGTTATTAAAGCAAATACTAAAGTAGACGGGGATGTTTTAAAGAGTGTTGAAAACTTAAAATCTAAAAAATTATCCAATTTTGATTTGGACAGAAAACTTTATGACTGTCTTAAAGAATACAGTAAATATAAAGAGGAATATCCAAAGCTTAAGAATAATGAATCGTTTGTTAAAATTGATGTTGAACTATCTGAATCTGAAGCGGAAATTGTCGCTTTTAGGAAGTATTACAATGATATAATTACTGATTATAACAAGATGGTTAAGTCTTTTCCTTCTAATTTGACTGCTATTGTATTTGGATTTAAGAGTAAACTTTATTTTGACGGAAAAGATATGAGTGATGACGACATATACGATTTTAAATTATAAGGACCTTTTGGTCTTTTTTTTTGTTTTATGCATATAATTTTTTGGGTGATAATATAGGTTTTAAAGTTGGAGATTTAGTCACTAGAAATTCTCATGGCAATGACATTATATTTAAAATAATAGAAATATCTAATGATACTTGTGAACTAAAGGGTGTTAATGTTCGGTTACTTGTAGATTGTAATATAAATGATCTTGCTAAGTATAACAACGAAGATATTGAACATGAGGAAAATTTTTTAAAAAGAATTGATGAACCTGTTGATTTAGATAGGGATGACTATTTTTACTTGCCGGGAAAGATACTTCATATAGATAGTGATTCTGACTATTTATCTAGGTGTTTAGATTATTATGACAAGTCTAATGTTTGGTCTATGGGTATAAATGAGGAAGAGAAAAACGTTCCTGAAAATATTGTAAATTGGCTAAATAAGTATAAGCCTAATATTGTGGTTATTACAGGACACGATGCTTATTACAAGAGAAAAGGTGCGTTAAATGATATTAGTGCTTATAAAAATAGCAAATACTTTGTAGGTGCAATTAGTAAGGCTAGAGAGTATGAGACGAGTCATGAGAAGCTTGTAATAATTGCTGGAGGGTGCTCTTCTTGTTATGAAGAGTTAATTAAAGCTGGGGCTAATTTTGCATCTAGTCCTAAGAGGGTAAATATTCACGCTCTAGATCCAGCGGTAATTGCGGTAAAGATGAGTTTATCTGATATTAATAAAAATATAGATTTAAAAAGTATTCTTGATAAGACTAAATACGGTAAGGAGGGAATGGGTGGCATTATTACGAAAGGATGCATGTATGTTGGATATCCAAGGTAGAGCTAGTAGTATGATGGTTAAAAAGGCTCTTTTACCTCTTATTGATAAAAAGGTTAAAATAAAGTACAATTTAGGAAGAAATAAATATGATGAATTTGATGGTACTATTATTAAAATATATAACTCTCTATTTTTAGTTAAAGATAATAATACTGTGAAATCTTTTTCTTTTGCTGATGTAGTGACTAAAATTATAAAAATATATGTATAAAACTGTTGCTTTTTGTCTTTAAATATTGTACAATATATTTGAAAAACATACTAGAAGGGAGAGGTTAGCTTGGAAATTACAAAAGTAAATGTCCGCAAGGTTGACAGCGCTAATGAGCACATGCGTGCTATTGCTTCAGTTACTATTGACGAGTGCTTTGTAGTTCACGGCATTAGAGTTATCGAGGGTGATAAAGGGTTATTTACTGCTATGCCTAGTCGTAAGTCTAATGATGGAGAATACCATGATGTTGCTCACCCAATCACACCTGAATGTCGTAAGATGTTCGAAGATGCGATTATCGATGAGTATAATAAAATAAAAGATGAATAATTTTTCATCTTTTTTATATATTTAAACTAGGAGGATATTATGGACAAGATTGATAGTGTTATTACATCACTCAATCACAGTATTACTATAAACGAAAGAAAAAATATCATTATTACTGGTGTTAAGAAAATAGATAACTTTGATGAGGAAGAATTTTTTATGGAGACTAGTATGGGAAATTTATCTTTAAAAGGGGTTGGTCTAGAAATTATTAAATTAGATACTTATCAGGGGAATGTTTCAATTAAGGGAAAGGTCGACAGTATCAGTTATACAGATGATAGTGGAAAAGATTCTAATGGAGGATTATTTAACAAATTATTTAAATGAGTTTAAAACTTCAGATTATCTCTTCCCTATTTTCTTTGGCATTTGGTTTTCTCTTTTCTACTTTTCTGTTTATTAATAAGAAGATTATTTATAATAAAAGTAAGTTTATAAGATTGTTTGGAAGTTTTTTAATTATTTTAGTTAGCTCTTTAGTTTATTTTATAATACTTAATAGTATTAATAATTCAATTTTTCACCCCTACTTAATTTTGTTAATTACTATAGGGTTTTTCTTAGAAAATTATATACATATATTTGTAAAAAAAAATAAATAGTGATATAATTTTTCTAAGGTAGGTGATAAAACTTGGGTAAAAAAAGAAAAAAAATTCCTAAAAAAGCTAAAAGAAGGCTTATATTTTTAGGACCAATTGCTGTGTTTATTATCATCTATTGTGGTTTTACTTTAGTTACTACATCTATCAATTTATACAATTTGCAAAGGGAAGAGAAAAAATTAAATGAAAAACTTAACAATTTGAAAACTGATGCTAAATCTTTAAAAAATGAAATTACTAAGCTTCAAGATAAGGAATACATCGCTAGATATGCTAGGGAAAATTATTTATACACAAAAGATGGTGAGTATGTAATTAAAATGGATGATGATGGTAAAACTGTTAAAAAGGTTAAGGTTAATAATAAAGTTGATCACATGATATATATCTGCTCTGGGATCATACTATTTATTTTGCTATTTATTATACTTAAACATAGAAAAAAACGCTAATTTTTTAAGCGTTTTTTATTGATTTTGTTTTGGGTTAACTTGATTTATATACTTTGGATTATCTACTGGTTTTAATAATGGTTTTGCTGATTTCTGTTTTTTTTCTCTTTCATCAGCTTTTGTAATATTTTTCTTTGATTTCTTCTTACTTTTTAATAATATAATAATTACAATGATAATTAATAATAATCCACCTATTCCTACTATAATTATATTTTGAATATTGTATATTTCAAATTCAAAATTTACATTGGAGTTTTGCATTTGCATCAAATCCCATGTAAGCTTTTTTCCATTATTTTCTACATTTGTTGCATTAGATGATATTACTTTATATGGAAGGTTAACAACCATTTTTAAATCCATTCCATTAAGATTGTTCATATAGTTACTAGTTAAATCTGATGTAATATCTGTTTCTGAAACTTCCGTATCATTAATTGAAGCTGTTTGAATTATGGCATCATACTTTTCTTCACTATTATATAATTCATTAATAGCTGATTTTATTTCTTCATTCTTCTCCTGTGAATATCCATTGAATACTTTTTTACCAATAACTAAATATGGAACACTGTCCGTTTCTTCTCCTAACTGTTTAGAAACCTGTTTCATAAAGTTTCCATTTGCTTCATTTTCCCATACTTCATATGAAACTAAATTAAATTTATCTCCTAATTCTTTTATCAAACTGTTTGAAATATACTGCAATAATTCTTTACAGTGGCTACATCCATTTCCTCTAAATAAGTAAATATTTACTTTATTATTATTTTCTTGATAATTTGATAGATCGTGCTGGATGCCTTCAGCAGTTAAGGTTTCTTCTAATGTTTCACTTACAGTAAGTTCTTCACTACTGTTAGAAGATGAATTTTGTAAATCACTTATGTTTTGTTGCTTGGCATTATATGTATATTTGTTTTTGAGAAAGCCTTTTTTTATTTTAAATATTTTATCTTGATTTTTAGATATATCTATACTACTTGTTATATCTTTTGTAGTACTTATATCATCAATGTTATTTATTTTTTTAGATATCTTATATCCTTGATATTTATCGTCACTATAATCTTCAATTTTAAATTTTTCTTTTTTTAATTCATCTAGATTTAAGCTATTAAATGTGTCTGTTGTTATTAATGATTTGTCGAAAGCCTCAATTACTTCTAAGTTCATGCTTTTATCTTTGCCTATTGACATTTTTACATCTAATTTAACACATCCTGTAAATAATAGTAGACAAAATAATAAATATTTTACTTTTTTCATACTACACTCCTTTATATTTTTAAATGTTTTTTAACGGCTCTCCAAGAACCAAACATACCAACTAATATACCAATTGATAATAAAACTACCGATGTTGCATATACAAATGGAACTGGTTTTATAAGTTTTATAAAATCTGAAAATAGGTGCCCACCGAAGTGATCATACAGTTTTTGGTATCCATATATTGTCAAAACGATTGGAATGATTGAACCTAATATTCCTAAGATTAAACCTTCTATTATAAACGGTATTCTAATATTTAGATTTGAAGCTCCAATAAGTCTCATAATACCTATCTCTCTTTGTCTTGATGAAATTGTTATTTTTATAGTATTTGATATTAGAAAGGCTGTTACTAATATTAAAGCAACTACTGCACCAATACATATCTTATGGATAAATGAAAATGTTGAAATCAATCCTTCTATCATTCCTTCACCATATTTTACTAAGGTTATTCCATCTAGTTTTTTTATTTTATCAGCTGTATCATTTATTTTATTAATATCTTTTACTTTTACTTGGAATGTGTTTTGAATTGGATTTTCTGAACTATCCCAGTTTTTCATAATACTGTCAAACACTTCTGATGATTCCATCATCTCTTTGGTTATCTTCTGTTTAGATTTATATTCATATTTTTCTACGTTACTCATTTTACTTATCTCTTTTTTTATTTCATCAATTTTTTTCTCTTCTAAATCATTGTCGATAAAGGCAACTATTGTAACGTCTTTTTCTACTAGTAATGTAAAGTTGTTTACGTTTTCAGATAATACCATAGAAACGGCTACTACTATTAGAGTTATAGTTATACATGATATTGATGCGAATGAAAGTGAAAAATTTCTAAATACTCCTTTAAAGGCATCTCTAATATTTCTTCCAATTATTCTAAATGTTTTCATCTATATGTTCCCCTTTCAAAGTCATTTAAGACTCTTCCAGAATCTAATTCTATAACTCTTTTATCCATCTCTTTTACTATGTCAATGTCGTGTGTAACCATTATTATAGTTGTTCCAAGTTTATTAATTTCATTTAGTACGGCCATTATCTCTTTACTTGTCTCTTTATCTAGATTTCCTGTTGGCTCATCGCATATTAACAATTTTGGTCCATTTACAATTGCACGGGCGATTGCAACTCTCTGTTGCTGCCCTCCTGACAGTTGATCTGGATATGAGGTTATTTTATCTTTTAGTCCAACTAGATCTAGAGCTTTTACAACTTTGGCATGTATTTCATCTTTAGGAATACCAAATATCTCTAGTGCGAAGGCTACATTCTCAAATACGGTTGATTTTTCTAACAGTTTAAAGTCTTGAAATACGACTCCTATCTTTCTTCTAATTTTATACACTTTACCATTTCTAAGTTTTCCAACATCTATTCCGCCTACTAGTATTTGTCCAGCTGTAGGTTTTTCTTCTCTGTATAACATTTTGATAAGTGTACTCTTTCCACATCCTGTAGCTCCTATTATGAATACAAAGTCTCCTTTTGTTATTCTAAGGTTTAAATCTCTAATGGCTGTTACTCCTGTATTATAGGTCTTTTTTACATTTGTAAGTCTTATTAAATCCACATTCATCACTTCTTTCTAATTACCCTGAATTTCATATGTGTCTATAGCTATCACGAAGGCTTCAGGGTCTATTTTTTTTATTCCTTCTGTCGCTATAAAGTACTCTCTAGTTGGTATTGCACATAATAGTACTTTTTTATTTTTATCGGTATATGCTCCTTTGGCATCTATTTGAGTTATACCGTGGTTTAAACTTTTAATTATATACTCTTTGATTTCTTTTTCTCTATCGGTTATTATTTGGAGAGTTTTGTATTCTGATATACCCATTATAACTCTATCGCTTACATATCCTGATACTATTAAGGTAATTAAAGAATAAATTAGCGCTTCCCAGCCAAATACTATTCCTCCTAAAAACATTATCAATCCTTCTGAATATATATTGGCTTTTGAGTAAGACATTTTACCATATTTTGAATATATCTGTTTTAATACATCTGTTCCGCCTGATGTGAAGTTATTTTTAAATATTAGTCCTGTTCCTATACCTGAAAGTATTGCCCCACACATTGCGATTACAACTGTCTCGGTATTTCCTAAATCTATGTAGTTAGGCAAAAAATCTGTAAGTTTTACGAGTACTGGATATAGAATAGAACCTACTATCGTTCTTCTTGTTGCCTCTCTTCCAAGGAATGTGTAACTTAGAATTAAGAGTAATACATTTCCTACCATAATAATTATTGATGGGTCAATTTTGTATAGTTTTTCTGTCATTATAGATATTCCACTTACTCCAAAGATTAAATGACATGGTTTGATAAATAGATTAAAGGCTACTGCTGATAATAAAACTCCTATAAAAAACATAAAACTTCTAGTTACTTTTTTACTTTCTTTTATTTCCTTTAGTATTTTAGTACTATCAAAATTATGTGTTTTTAATATCAATTTGCGTTCCTCCTTAAATTTTCATATATAAATTCATCTATATCTCCATCTAACACTCTATTTACGTTTGTATTTTCTATATTGGTTCTGTGGTCTTTAACTAAGGAGTATGGATGCATAATATAACTTCTAATTTGTGAACCGAAGTTAATATCGTCCTCTGTACCTTTTAAATCTTTAATTTCTTTTTTCTTTGCTTTTTCTTCAATCTCGTACAGTTTACTTTTAAGTATTTGCATCGCCTTATCTTTATTTTGAACTTGACTTCGCTCATTTTGGCATGTAACTACTATTCCAGTTTTTAGATGGGTAATTCTAACGGCACTGTCTGTTGTATTTACCGATTGTCCTCCGGCTCCTGATGAGTGGAATACATCTATTTTTAAGTCTTTGGGATTTATGTCTACTGTTACGTTATCATCTATTACTGGGGTTATGCTTATAGATGCGAATGATGTGTGCCTTCTACTATTTGAATCGAATGGTGATAGTCTAACTAATCTATGTATTCCTTTTTCATTTTTAAGGTATCCATAGGCATTTATTCCTTTGATTATTATGGTCATGCTTTTTATTCCTGCTTCAAGTCCTGGTTGTGTATCTATGATTTCTTCTTTGAAGTTGTGTTTTAAAGTCCATCTCGAGTACATTCTATATAGCATATTTGCCCAGTCACATGCCTCCGTTCCTCCGGCTCCTGAATGTATTTCTAATACAGCATCATTTTTATCATACTTTCCATTTAGTAAAACTTCTACTTCAAAACTACTTAATGATTTTTTTATATTTTCTATTTCTTTTTCTGCATATTCTTTCATCTCTTCATCATCTAATGAATCTAAATAAAAATCTATTTCTTCTTTTAATTTTTGGGCTGTTTCCAATTTGTTTTTTATGTCATTATACTCATTTATAGTTTTTTCTGCTTTCTTTTTATCATTCCAAAATGTAGGTGTATTAATAGTTTTATCTAATTTCTTTAATTGTTTTTGCTTTTTTTCTGAGTCAAAGAGACCTCCATATTTTATCTGATTTTTCCTTTAGTTTTGTATAAATAGTTTTCAGTTCTTTAGTCTCCACTTTATATCACTCTCCTATGTTTATAATTATACCATTTTATCGGTTTTTTTACTATATTTTTGCGATAAAAAAAAGAACTTTCTCAATTCTCAAAGTAAATGCATCTAAAAAATTAAAGTTTTTTTACTATTAGAAATTAAGAAAAAGAAGTTCTTAATTATTTTAATTTTTTTGTAATAGCAAAATTTAATTATCTAATTCATTCGTCGTATATGTATTATACCCTTCATATAGATAACTTGCATCTATTCCTTTCATATATACAGTTCTATCATCAACTCTATCGGTAAGTGCATTTTTGAGCAAAATATTTATTTCAGTGTCTTTTATAGGACTTCTTTCCATAGCTAGTAAATAATCATCCTTATCAATTTTACTCCAATCTACAACTTTGTTTATTTCTTTTTTCAATATCATATCGAGCCAAATTCTTGTACTTCTACCATTTCCTTCTCTAAATGGATGTGCGACATTCATTTCAATGTATTTTTTTATAATATTATTAAAAGTGTCTTGAGGCATACTATTTATTATATTTAATGTATCTTCTAAATACATTGCAGGAACGAATCTAAAATTCCCTTTAGCTAAATTAACATCTCTTATTTTTCCAGCAAAATAATAAATATCAGAAAATAAATAACTATGAATATCAGATAAACCTTTAAAAGTACCAACTTCAAATTCATTTATTTTATTTGTATCAAATAATTCTAAAGCTTTCAATTTAGTTATTTTTTCTTCTTTTTTTGAAAGTTCAACTTCATTAGTAATTCCCAATTTGTTTTCAAGCATTTATATCACCCCTAAACTATATATATTATATCATTAATAGGTCTTTTTCTCCACATTTATTAAATATAAAAAGATTAAATTATTATTTGTAAATTGAAAAAGTCTAAAGTACCAAAAGCACTTTAGATGATATTCACATGGTGCCTGTATTCGGACTTGAACCGAAACTTCCATCACTGGAAAATAGATTTTGAGTCTATCGTGTCTACCAATTTCACCATACAGGCAAGTACAAAAATATTATATCATAATTATATTGATTTGTACCATTAAAATTATTGGTCTGTATATTTTGAATCATATAATTCTATGCTTTTATTTTTTTCTTCTAAATCTATTTTGGGAAGGTCTTTTACTGATTCAATTCCAAAGTAGTCGAGAAACTGATGTGTAACTCCATATAATCTAGGCTTGCCTGGTAGGTCTGATCTTCCCTTTTCTTCTATTAGATTTTTAAAAACTAACTTCCTTACTAAATGTGCGCTTGAAACTCCTCTTATCTCATCTATTGTTATTCTAGTTACAGGTTCATTATATGCGATTATAGCTAATACTTCTAGTGCTGATGGACTTAATTTTTCACTTATCTGTTCATCTACTAGTCTTTTATAATACTCTGCATGTTGTTTTTTTGTTACTAATTTATATTTGTCACCATATTTTTTTAATTCTATTCCTCTATCTTCTTTTTGATAATCTTCTTTTAATTCATCTATCAATTTTATAGCTTCATCTTGTTTAACAGATAATATATCTGCTATAGAATCTATATCTATTCCCTCTTCACCTGATACAAATAATAATCCTTCTGTTACTGCTTTTAAATTCATTTTTATTCTCCTTTATTTGATAGTACTATAGAATCTAATTCACTATCTTGATATATGTTTAATTTGCCATCTTTTGCTAAATTTAATATAGCTAAAAATGTGACTACAACATAGCTTTTTTCTCTTTTTTCAAAAAGTTGCTCGAATTTTACCTTTTTGTATTTATTTATCTTTTTAATAATTTCACTTGCTCTTTTGTGAACAGAGTACTCTTTTTTTGTAACTACTGTGTTTAGTGGCTTTAATGATTCTACTTTTTCATTGAACTTTATGAAAGCATTTACGAGATCATCTAATGTGATATCTTCATCTATATTTATGTTTTTACTGTGGAACTGTTCTAGCTCGCTTGGAAGTTTATCATAGAATTTTTTTCTCTCTTCTTCCATTCTTTTAAATATACTACTTATTTCTTTATATTTCTTATATTCAACTAATCTATTAATAAACTCTTCTTTAGGATCTTCTTCATCTTCTGTTTCGTGCGGTAATAGTTCTCTTGATTTTAGATGGATTAATTCTGAGGCTACTGTCAAATATTCACTGTCGACATTTAAATCTAGACTTTTTAAATTTTCTATGTATCTTAAATACTGTTCTGTAATATCTGCTATATTTATGTTAAAAATGTCCATATTTTCTGACTTTATCAGATGTAAGAGTAAATCTAGTGGTCCCTCAAAGTCTGTCGTTTTAAATTTATAATCCATCGTAAATCCTCCATCATCATTATATATTTTAATGTAGTAAATTGCAAGATAATAGAAAATAACTGTAAAATTTATTTGTTTTATTAATATTATTAAATAGATGTGATTTAATGATAGTTAGAGTATCTTTTTTTCTAATTGGATTTGGTTTTAGCATAATTGGTTTTACTTTTATTATAACTTACCTAAATTTAATTCCATTGGGGTATAATTTTTTTGAATATGTAAATTTTATTAGTAAGAGGATCGAATGTTTAATTGGTCCAATAGGACTTTTAATTGTCTTTCTTTCCATTTTTTATAAAGGAGATGATTCAGGTAATGAATTACATTTATGATGTGATTTTAAATTTTAATAGGTTTTTCTATGATTTTTACGAATGGAATGACAGTGATAAGATAGTTCATATTCGTAAAATTCCTTCATTTAAAGTTTCCAGTGATGATCTTTGTTCTCTTAAATATAATAATATTAAAATTGATGATATTTTATATAATAAAATTTTTAACAAAACGGAGACATTTAGAAAAAAAGACGTTAAAGGGATTATGTGTAGTTGTATCTTTTCTGATGGTAAAGATATAATTGCGATTAGTTTTGACAGTAGGAAAGTTAACTATCTAAAGAGTTCTCTTGGGGTTGATGAAAGTGATGAAATAATGGATATAGTAAAGTATCAAAAAGAAATTAAACTTCCTTATAAAGTTATAGACAAAAAAAAACTTTATAGCTTTAAAACTAGATTTGAAATTGAAAATGAAATATTTATGAAAAACGAATTAGATAAAATATACAATAATCACGACTACAAAAAATTAAATTATATTTGTTTGGAGTGTTTTGGAAAGACTGATAAAAATTTTGATAGAGCAATTAGTACAATAAAGAAAGAAATTATCAAAGGAAATGACAATTTCTATAAAATATTTAAAATTTTTAAAATGACAGAGCAAAAATAATTTATCCAATCAATTTAAATATAAACGGTAAAGCAATTATAAATGCAATTACAATTATACCAATAATTATGATGAATTTTTTAGTTCCTTTTTTGTCTTTTATAAGTTCTTCATCATTTTGAACTGTTTTTTCCTGTACACTGCTTTCAGTATTGCCTTGTGCTTTACTTACATTAGACTGTTCTATAGTTTGCGCCTGTGGATTAGGTATAGAATCCTGCTCTTGAACTTGGTTTACTGGTGCTAGAGTTGGTTCTACCGGTGCTTGAACTACTGGCTGTGGCGCTGGTTCTATTGGCGTTTGAACTACTGGCTGTGGCGCTGGTTCTATTGGCGTTTGAACTACTGGCTGTGGCGCTGGTTCTATTGGCGTTTGAACTACTGGCTGTGGCGCTGGTTCTATTGGCGTTTGAACTACTGGCTGTGGTGCTGGTGCTGGTTCTACTGGCGTTTGAACTACTGGCTGTGGCGCTGGTGCTGGTTCTACTGGTGCTTGAACTACTGGCTCTGGTGCTGGTGCTGGTGCTGGTTCTACTGGCGTTTGATTTATTGGCTGTTTAGGCACTTGATTTATGTTTTTTTCTGGCTCAACTTGACTTGAAAAATCAAAGCTATAACTTAATCCATTTGTATCGACATTAATTGTATTTGCATCTCCTGTATTTATATCAGATTTTCTCTGTTCCATTTTATCCCTCCATATTCTAGAAATATTATAGCAAATTTTTAACAAAAGTCAAAATTATTTATAGAATTTTTATTAACCTATTAAAAACAAGAGAATTATTTCTCTTGCTCTTTGTCTCCAAAATTATAGAAATCACGAACTTTTTTATTAACTTCTTCAAAAAATTCTGGATTTTTTTTCATATATTCCTTAACATTTTCTTTTCCTTGACCTATCTTTTCACCATTATAAGAATACCATGCTCCTGCTTTTTCAATTACTCCAGCTTCTACTCCTAGATCAACTAGTTCTCCTTCTCTTGATATTCCAGTTCCATACATTATATCTACTTCACATGTTTTAAATGGTGGGGCCATTTTATTTTTGACTACTTTAACTTTAGTCTTATTTCCAATAATGTCACTTCCTAGTTTAATTTGTTCTCCTCTTCTTATATCCAATCTAATTGAAGAGTAGAATTTAAGAGCTCTTCCTCCTGTTGTCACTTCTGGATTACCATACATTACTCCAACTTTTTCACGTAATTGGTTTATAAATATAGCAATTGTATTAGTTTTATTAATTATTCCGGCTAGTTTTCTAAGGGCCTGACTCATAAGTCTCGCTTGCAAGCCAACGTGCGAATCTCCCATTTCCCCTTCTATTTCCGCTTGTGGTACTAAAGCAGCTACTGAATCAACTACAATTATACTGATTGCTCCACTTCTAACTAATGCCTCTGTTATTTCTAAAGCTTGCTCTCCGTTATCTGGCTGTGATAATAATAGTTCATCTATATTTACACCTAAGTTTGCTGCATACTGTGGATCTAAAGCATTTTCTGCATCTATAAATGCTGCTTTGCCTCCACTTTTTTGAGCTTCTGCAATTGCATGAAGCGCAAATGTCGTCTTTCCACTTGACTCAGGTCCATATATCTCTATTATTCTTCCTTTTGGATATCCACCAATTCCAAGGGATACGTCTAATGCGATACTACCACTCGAAACTACATCTATCTCCCTATTTCCACTATCTCCAAGTTTCATTATAGATCCTTTACCAAACTGTTTTTCGATGTCTGCTAGTACTTGTTTTAAATTTTGATCACTCGTAGTATTTGATTTTGCCATTACTGTTCCTCCTTCACTCCTACAATTTAATTTTATAACAGTATTTTTGAAATGTCAATAGTTTTTTCGAACATTTGTTCTTTTTGCTTGAAATAATCACTATATCCTTTATTTGATATGACTTTTGCGGGAGCTCCAGCTATTGTTATACTACCCTTAAATGACTTACCAACTACGCTATTAGTTCCAACTACTACATTATCTCCTAGTTCAATGTCTCCGTATATTCTAGATCCAGGACCTGCCCATACATTGTCTCCTATCTTAGGTGATTTCATTGATCTACCTATATTTTTACCTATAGTTGTCATTGGATGAATTCTAAAATTTTTGCCTATTTTACAGTTGTCATTTATGTATATAGGTCTGGTGTTAATTATACATAGACCTCTATCAATTGTATTAATTGGTATGTGAAAGCCATATTTTATTGACAATTTTCAAATTTAATGTTTAATTTTTTTAAATAAATTTTTCCAGCAATATCTTTTCGACAATTAGTATAATATTCTATTTTTCTAAGAAGTTTTAGATACTTTAATATATTTTTTAATTCACGTGTAAACATAGAATAACTGTTATAATAATTATCTTCTTCATATTTTAGTACATCTATATATTGTTTTTTGTCTGTTATCATTTATGGCACCTACTTATTATAGAAAAGAGGAATTATTAAATTCCCCCATCTCCAAATATCAATTTTTTATTCATCGTAAAATACTGAACTCCTGAAATAATTGACAGTGCACATGCAATTATAAGCATGAAATCAGATACGTGTATATTCCATAGTTCGAATGGCATATCATAGAATAGTGTCAGTACAATTCCTATCATGAGAGAAGCTGTTTTGAATTTTCCACTTTTGATTGCAGCGATAACTTTTCCTTTAGATCCAGCAACCATTTTTATAGAATCTACTATTGTATCTCTAAGTATTATTATCACTGGTATTATGGGGTGAATAAATCCTTGGGCACTTAATATTATAAGTACTGAGTTTACTAGTATTTTATCGGCAATCGCATCCATCATTTTTCCAAAGTCTGTTATCAAATTATACTTTCTCGCAATTATTCCATCTATGAAATCTGTAAGTGACGCGGCTATAAACAATATGCCGGCGATAATATATCTAATATCGATAACTATCGATTCATTTACAAATATTTTTGGCATTTCTATTCCCATTGCGGAGAACGGAAATAGTAAAATGACAATTATTATAATAGTCATAATTATTCTAAGCATAGTAAGTTTATTTGGTAAATTCATATTTTCCTCCTATTTCTTTTCTGTGACTACAGAGCCTTCTTTAAAATCTCCTTTATCGGCGTTTTCTATCCCTAAAATGAGATATACAATTAGACAAATTAAAATTATCATCACAATATAAAAGGCTATCCAAAATTTTGGATACTTTTTCTTTATATTGGTATATGGTGATTTTATTCTCTTCGCATCTGATCGTTCTTTTTTAGCTTTTTTTATATCATTTAATGATAGTCTTGATGTGTAATCAAAGAGATATTCATTATATTCATCAACTAAATCTTCTTTATTTAATCCTAAATATTTTGCATAATCTCTAATGAGATATTTAACATTATATACATCTTTAAAAGCTTCGGAATTTCCAGATTCTATGTTTTCTATTTCTTTTGATTCAAGTTTTAAGTCATCGGCTACCTCTTCTATTGATACGCCTATACTTTCTCTTGCATCTTTTAGTTTTTCACCAATATCTTTCATTATAATCAGTCCTTAATAAATAATATTTTATAAGCCATATTCTGTTCCTTTATAAAAGGCGACAAACATCTATCTACTGATTAAATCAGTCCCAAAAGAAGATTCTATATTCTCCTCTTTCGAGTTCCCCTACCATAATTTGGGTTTCTTGCTTGCGGAGTTTACCATCGTTTCACTCTTTTATTTCTAAAAGCATCGTCACTGCGGCACTTTATACTCATGTAGCCATAGATTACTCCTTAGGCATCAGAGCGTCGTTAGCATTATACTACCCTAGGTTATTTTTTCCCTAAGCACAATCACTACAGTCATCACAGAACTGTGCAAGTATGGACTTTCCTCTACATTACTAATGAATGCAGCGTTTGTCAAAATATTATCTCTCACTTCCGTATACTATCTTTTCTAAACTTGATAGACGTCTTAATAAATCGGCGTTTGAAACATCACTATTTCCTGATTCTCTTAAAACATCTAATTTTGTTCTAGCATTTCTAACTTCTTGTTTCAACCTGATATTCTCGTCGATTAACGTTTTCTTTTCTTTTTCCAAATCTCTAACTACACTAATCATCTCTTCATAGTCACTTATAATTGCATCTAAAAATTTGTCTACTTCTTGTGGTCTATATCCTCTAGTGTCTATTTTAAACTCTTTTTCTAGAATGTCTTTTGGTGTCAATAGTAACCTCTCTTGAAGCATAAATCATACCCTCTTTCTTTCACACAATAATTTTCTCAAAAATATCAAATTTTGTCAACTGTATAATACTTTACATGTATAGAAAGGAACTACTTTCTTTGTAGTCCCTTATTCTAAAATAGCTTTAATTCTCCTAACTCCTGAAGAAGAAGACTGTTCTTTTTTAATTTTGAAATGGCCTAGTTTTCCTGTTGACTTTACATGAGGTCCTCCGCAAAGTTCTTTTGAAAAATCTCCTATATAGTAAACTGTTACTATATCTGGATATTTCTCTATGAATCTACATTCTGCTCCTGATAGTAATGCTTCTTTTTTACTCATCTGTTTTTTAATTACTGGAATATCTTCTTCAATCCATCTGTTAACTAGGTTTTCAACTTTTATCTTCTCTTCATCTGTAAGTTTATGATCACAAGGAAAATCAAATCTGAGTCTTTCTGTATTTATATTACTCCCAAGCTGACAAGATTCATTTCCAATTACCTGTTTTAAAGCGGCATTTAAAAGATGGGTTGCTGTATGATATTTTGTCTCTATCTCTGAGTGGCCTAGTAGTCCACCTTTGAACATTCCTTTTGAAGCTGTTCTAGATTTTTCTTGATGATTTTTAAATCTCTCATGAAAACCTTTTTCATCTACTTTTAGATTTCTCCTTTTTGCCTCTTCTATAGTAAGTTCTATTGGAAAACCATATGTATCATATAATTTAAAGGCAATATCTCCTGTTATGTCATTACTATGCTTTAATATCTTTTCAAATTCTCTAAGTCCTTTTTCTAAGGTTTTTGAAAACTTTTGTTTTTCCTCTTTTAATATGTTAAATATGTAATCTCTATCTTTTAATTCTGGATAGTACTTTTCATATTTATCTATAATTATTGAGGATACTTTTTTATCGTAATCACTGTTTATATCTATTCCTAGTTCTTTTGCATATCTTATAGATCTTCTAATCAGTCTTCTTAATATATACCCTCTATCTGTATTACTAGGTTTTATCTTAGCTGGATCTGCTGATATGAATGTGGCTGTTCTTATGTGGTCTGCAATTATTCTCATAGCTTTTTCATTACCTTCATAAGGTTTTGATGATATTTCACATATTAAATCTATGACATCTTTCCAAATAGATGATTGATAGTTATCGTCTACATTTTCTATTACTGATACGATTCTCTCAAGTCCCATTCCGGTATCGACGTTTTTTTGAGATAGTTCACTAACTTTTCCTTTTTCATCTATGTAATACTCCATAAATACGTTATTCCATATTTCAACCCATCTATCATCACTTGGATCAAATTTTGATGGTACTTCTTCATCTGATCTAAAATAGAATATCTCTGTATCTGGTCCACATGGTGAGGCATCACCAGCTGACCAGAAGTTATCTTCTTTTCCAAGATAAGCAATTTTTTCTCTTTTTATTCCTAAGTCCATCCACGTTTTTGCGGATACTTCGTCTTTAGGAATTTTATCATCACCTTTAAATACGGTAACCGCTAGTTTTTCTACTGGTATATTTAAAACTTTTGTCAAAAATTCAAAACTGTAACTTATGGATTCTTCTTTAAAATAATCTCCTAAACTCCAATTTCCTAGCATTTCAAAAAATGTATGATGAGTCTTATCTCCTATTTCCTCTAAGTCTGTCAGTCTAACACATTTTTGATAGTCACATAACCTTTTTCCATATGGGTGTTTTTGACCCATTAAATATGGTATTAGTGGCTGCATTCCAGCTGTATTAAAGAGTACTGTTGGGTCATTTTCTGGAACGATTGGACTACTCGGTATTTGTCTATGTCCTTTATTTTCAAAGTATTTAATATATTCTTCTCTTATGTTCATCATTTCACTTCCTTAAGTATTTTATCTACTTTTTCTTTTAGTTTTTCTAAAGTACTGTCATTTTCTATTACATAATCGTATTTATCATAGTTTTCCAAAGCTGTTTCTGTAGAATGGTTTTGTTCGTTATTTGTTAAAGGACTTTTGTAATTTGGTCTATTTACCTTAATGGTATATACATTTTCAAATAATTCTTTTGGAGTATCTATTTCTTTTGGAAATCTGGCATCACTTATAGTTATAACATCAAAGTAATAACTGTATACTCTAATATCATCGCACAGTCTTTTAATGAAAAAGTCTTCATCTATATTTTTTCTGATTACTTCTGTACCTAATGTCTGAAGTAATTTTCTGGGTTTAGTTTCATCTGAGCCATCCCAATCGCTTATGTTTTTTGCATACATTTTGATGTAACTTCCATATGATAAGTTTATCACTTTTTTATCCTTATATATTTCTTTTATCATATTTGCGACGGTATCTTTTCCATTTCTAGCTTTACCTGCTATTATAAATATTTTCATAATAATCTTTTCCTTTCAAGAAAAGTCACGCCTGTTCGTGACTGTTTTCTTTTATTATCTTATATTTGTCATTCCAAAACATTAGAATAGTTTTTACTGAGGCTATTATAGGTGTAGATATTAGCATGCCTATTATTCCAAAGAAGTGTCCAAACAGTAATAGACCTAATATAATTGTTACTGGATGAAGTTTTGTCGTTTTTGACATGATGTATGGCTGAAGGAAATTGCCTTCTAAAAATTGTATTACGAATATTACTATTAGACAGAATATTCCAATTAGTGGATCTTGAGTAAATCCTACTAGTACTGCTGGAGCCCCTCCTATATATGGTCCTGCATAAGGTATTATGTTTGTAAGACCGCAAAATAATCCAAACAGAACTGGAGCTTTTAGGCCACATATCCATAGACCGATAGATGACAGTATGAATATTATAGTGCAGTCTATTATAGCTCCTCTTACATAACTTCTAAGTGATATATTGACTTTATCTAATATATTTACTGTCTCTTTCCTGTATTTTTTTGGTATGAAGTTAAACAGTTTTGATGAACTGTCAAAGTTAACTATTAAGAAAAATCCGATGATTAATCCAAGGATAAATGTTCCTATATACGATATCATTTTAGATACAAAACCTATAAAGTTTTTTGGCATTGTAGTTGTGATATTTGACGTAATATCATTTACATATGTCATGAACTGTGATTTCATCTTTACGCCATCTAATCCCATTTTACTTAGGTGTTTAAATACATCGCTTGCCCAGTCTTTTACTTCATCAACTACTTCAGGAACCGTCTTTATAAAATCCTGTGTTTGATCTATCAGTAGTGGTACTAGTGAATATATAACCAGGAATAGACATAAAAATATAAGTACATAGGTTATAACGGAGCCCCAAAATCTCTTTATTTTTTTCTTTTCTAACCATTTTACAAATGGATCAAATAGCCAGGCTATTAGTAATCCTATAAAGAGTGGTGAGACTACTTTGATAATTGTTTTTAAAATGTATAATATCTTAGTCTCTTTAAATATAATTACTACTATGTAAACTCCAAGAGCAATCAGCAAAAGATATAGAACTTTTAATACTTTAGAAGATAGGTCAATTACTTCACCTAATTTCTTTTTTTTGTTAAACATTTTAAACACTTAACAGATCTTTTTCTTTTTCTTTTGTCTTTTCGTCTACTATTTTATTATATTTATTAATTAAATCTTGAATATCATCCATTTTGTTTTCTTTTTCATCTTCTGTAAAACTATCATTTTTCTTGATGTCGTTATTGGCATCTTGTCTGATATTTCTAAGGTTTATTTTGCACTCTTCAGAAATCTGTTTTACTTCTTTAACGTACTCTTTTCTAGTCTCTTCTGTTAAAGCGGGAATGTTTAATGTTATTACATCTCCATTGTTATTTGGTGTAAGTCCTATATTTGACTCATATATTCCCTTTTCGATATCACTTAAACTACCTTTATCAAATGGTTTTATCATGAGCTGTCTTGCTTCAGGGATAGAAATTGTAGCTAGTGATTTTAGTGGTGTTTGGGTTCCATAATAGTTAACCATAACTTTATCTAATATTGCGGGGTTTGCTCTTCCTGCTCTTACGTTTGAAAAACGTCTTTCCATAGTTTCTATTGCCTTTTCCATTTTTGTTTTAACATCATTTGAATAATCCATTTTTTTACCTCTTTCTATATAGTTTTAGCAGTTTGATATATCATATTTTCATTTGGAAAGTTGTAGCTGTCATCTACTCTTTCTTCTAGATCTTTTAATATGTTTTGAAGTTTTCTCTTGCCATTTTTAAAAACGTTTGTATGAAGTTCAATTGTTCTTCCAGTATTTTTACACAAATTATCCATTTCTTTTTTAAATTCTACAAGTCTTTCAAATTGATACGTATTGATAACGTCTGGAATGTAGATAATTTCAAAACTTCCGTTCATCATTAAGATGGCAACTGCCTTTCTTTTATTTAAATCATCTGGAAATGATTCTTCAATATTAAATGTTACATCAAAGTCGTCATATAATACTTCCATTATCTTTTTTGCAGCATCTGCATGACTCAAGGTTGGAACTGTTATTTCTTGAGATGGGGTTATAACTCTTAAGGCTGCTCCATATTTAGATTTTCCTGAAAATAAGTTTTCAAAATCAAATTCGGTTTCAAGCCCTCTTAACTCTTCAATTTTTTGGTTTTTTTCCATAATAACACCTCTCCCTATAACGAAATGTTTTGCCTTAGTTTTAATCTCTTTGTATCACTTACTCCTTTTTGTACTACGGCATTCTCATCTCTCACTTTAATTTTATCATAAACCATACTGATTATACTAGTAAAATCTTCAAGAAAGTTGAACATTTTTACATTTTCTCTATCTTTGGCACAGACGCATACTACTATTTCCTTTTTCCCCTTTTGTTTTAAATAATCATTTATTCTAATTAAGCTGTCATACATTTCAAATAGTTTACTAAGTTGATATTTATTTATTTTTTGTGGCATCCATATGAGTGAGTAGTATTTTGACATAAGCTGGATGCATATATTATTTAGTTCTAACGATGTTTCTCTATAATCATAATTATTTTTCTTGTATATTTCATAAAAATTGTCATATAGTGCATCGTAAACTTTTTCAACTAAGTATTCATGCTTTCCATAGTTATAGCAGTAAAATGTCTGACTTTCTGTAATTATTCCAAGGCCACTGTTTACTATTTCGCTTGTGTTTATATTTTGAAGATAAAATTCAAATATATCAAATGTTTCATTTTGGCTTTGTATCTCTTTTCTTACTTCTTTTAGTGAAGAGATATTTTCTATATTTTTCATATTCACCTCTTTTGGCTATATATTCTACCATTTTAATCACTTATTTACAAATTTTTTACAATTAAAAGATGGACTAAAGCCTAAAGTGTACCCAATGTCAAGGACTAAATAAAAAAGAGAGAATCTAGGCAATGGATGCAAATAGATGATTTCTGTATTGTACAGGAGTCATCTTTTTTAAATTCCATTGATATCTGTAATTATTATAATATTCAATATAATCTTTTATTTCATTACATACATCTCTAAATGTGAAGCAAGTATCTAAGTTCAATTCATCTTTCATATGACCAAAATAAGATTCCTGAGGTGCATTATCCCAACAATTTCCTCTTCTAGACATAGATTGCCCTATATTATATTTTTTTAATAAACTATGAAACTTTGGACTTGTATAATGCACACCTTGATCTGAATGAATTATAACATTTTCATTTAATACTAAATTCCTTTTACGATGTAGTTTTTTAATTGTCTCTAAAGAAATATCCAATGTCATGTTTTCACTTATGTAATAAGAAAGTATTTCGTTAGTTTCAGCATCTTTAATAGTTGATAAATAACACTTCTTATTATCACCATAAAATAGATATGTTATATCGGTTAAAAGTACATTATATGGGATTCCCGTTTTAAATACACGATTAACAATATTTTTACAAGTAGTATGTTCTTGTGTTGCCTTCATCATTCTTCTATATGGATTAGCTTGTCTTATTGGACATTTTAATCCATATTTCTTCATTAATCTTCTTATTTTCTTAAGATTAAAATGAGTATTGAATTCATTATCAAGCACCATCATTATTTGCCTAGCCCCTTTTTTACGTTTTTTAAATTTGTATGCTTTCAATATTAATTCAAAATTTTTTTGGTCTTTATTATCTCTCTCAATTCTTTTATCTTCATTTTTCAAATAATTATAATATCCTGATTTAGAAACTCCAATACATTTACATAAATATGAGGTCATCCCTACTAATTTATATTTATCAATTACATATTTTATTGTTTCAAATTTGATATTGATTTGATATCTGTTACAATGCCCATTTCTATCAGTTCGTTTTTTTTTAATAATTCATTTTCTGCCTCTAGTAATTTAATTTTAGCTTCAGCTCGTTCAAGTTTTTCTTTATCGGATAATTCTCTTTCAAGAGTGCGACCAGACTTAGTTTTTCTAGTATCTATTATTTCTCCAGTACTTTTAAGTTGTTTTCTCCATCGATATGCACAATTTTGTATCCTTATAATTCCAACAATTTCAGGTTCAATACCACATTCGCTAAACACATCTTGAGGGAACTTATTATAATTTTCACATTCTTTTACCAATTTATATTTAAATTCATTGGTATAAGTTATTCCTTTATTTGTAATGTTTTTTATCCATTTGTTTTTTTTTAATTTCTTTACTTGAGCATCTGTAAATAATATTTTAGACATTATTACCACCAACTTTCTTATATTATACAATAAGACATAATAAAAACCTATAAAGTGGGTCTCTCTTTTTTTTAGAGTCCACTTTATAGGTTACATTTTAATAGGTTATCTCATTTTTTTAACTTTTTAGTTATATCACCTAAACCACAAACTAAAGGTAAAAAACTTACACATAATATACCTTCACTAATTATAAACATAACTTTAGCAGTATATATAAACTCATTAGAAATAGTATTATTATATATCTTAAGAGATTTCTCTTTTAACTCTTCCCTATTAATTTCAAAACACTTGCCATCCTTTTCAAATATCAAATACTCATCACTACTATTTAACATATCAAAGTATTCATCTATAGAAAAAACAAATTCATATACCACGCCATCAGCAAAAGTCTTAATAAAAGCTATATCAGGTTCAAAAGTAAAATCTAGAGGATTAACTATAAAAGAAATATAATCATTCTCCCTAAACTTAATCATATAATCATTTGATTTATAATTTTGACAACCCTTCAAAAATAAAGAACCTGCAATTAAAACAGAAAAAACCTTCTTATCTAAACTGTATTTCAATATACCCCTCTAAATATATTATATTCAGAAAAGTTAATATAAGTTCATCTATTTTTCATATACCCCTATAGAAATGTCATCATTAAATTCAAACTCAGTATTAGTAATAACTCTTCTAATACCTTTATCACTAAAATAAGAATAATTATTTCCATCCTTAAAATAGATTTTATCTTTTAAATAAACAATATCAGTAAGTTTACTAGTTTTAAAAATAAAAGTTTTAACGTCATCCCTCTTATCCATCATATAAACTAAATAATCATCACCATTTTTCTTATATAGATAATAATTGCCAAATATCTCATCAATCTTATCGTATCCTTTAATATCATATTTATTCTCAAACTTTTTTTCAGATAAAGCTTCATTTAAAGATATAACAGTCCATTTACCATTATAGTATTTAATGTTATCCTTATCACCTATCATTTCAACTTCTTCATTTTTAATATCTATAGAATATTGCTTTTTATTTTCCTTATCAAAAAGATATACCTTACCATCTACTGCTCCCATAATATAACTGTCAAAAGAAATATCATCATAACTTCTAATATTCTTCTTCTCACCATTGACAATATTCACTAAAATAAAATTCTTAAAAGAAAATTCACTATTGTAATCCGCACATAAATAATACTTATCAGTAAAAATGCTGATTGGTTTCTTATATACATCCTTATCAAACAATCTAACAGAAGCATCCTTACTATTAAATAAAGTAAGGCCAGTATAAGATTCTAATGCTAAATAATTATCATTAGATAAGTTGTTTTTATACAAAGTTGTCGTAGGAGAAACCGTTATCTCTTCCCCATTATCATCAAATCTTTTAGAATTATAACCGTACTTTTGAAAATAATTATCAACTAAAGAATCATCTAAACTACCAGCAAAATATAAAACATCATCTTTTAAACATAAAACATCAGTCAAAACTTTATTACCTTTAAAGATAGGTAAAAAACACTCTCTACCAGAGATATTTTTATTATATAATTTAGTTAAAACCTTCTCCTCTTTATTATAATTATGAGACATTTTAAAACTTAAATGATTATTCTCACCATTTAAAATAAAAAAGTACCCTTCTTTATCTAAAATCTCTTTAACTGAATAATTACCAACATTATAGTTGACAATATGACCATCATCTAAAAGAAAAATGACCCAATTAAGAACTAAATAAACTATTAAAAATATACCCAAACACTTTAATAAAAACTTCATAAAACATCCTCCAATTTAGAATTAAAAAGGAGATTATAACTCTCCATTTTTAGAAATCTCTTTAAGTTCATTTTCCATTGATTCAACATCCTTTGTTGTACTCTCATCACCAAGTTCAAGTTGTCTTTTTTTCTGAATCATATATTTAGTTAAAACAGTTTCTATCTCTTTAATCGCACCCCTTGATAAATTAGATAAATATACCTGCTCTTTAACTGTATCAATTATAGCCTTACCCCATATAAGTCCAACACTCAAAGTTAAATCATTGAACATATCAGGAGTAATACTGTAGTAAAAATAACCATAAAACAGTCTCTTTTGAGCAAGTACAATTCTTTTATCAGTTACAACAAATATAAAAGTTGAAAAAATATTAAAAGAATTCGGATCTTTTTGACAGGCAAATGCATAGAGAATCTCCTCATCACCATTAATTAATTCAGATGCCAGTTTCGCATGAGATTTTAGTCTCCAAGAAATCGTTCCAGGAAATCTCCTCTCAAAATCCTTAGCCATTTCATAAATCTTATTTTCCAAAGTAGATCACCTCTTTTATAACAATTTATTTTTCTTTAGTGATTTCTCAATTGTTTTCTTATTGTCATCATTAGGTTCAGTCAAAGGAAGTCTAGGTATGCCAACATCATATCCCATTAAATTTAAAGCGTACTTAACAGGTCCAGGATTAACCTCTATAAATAGAGAATTTATTAAATCTATAGACTCTAATTGCATTCTCATAGAACTATCCTTATCACCATTAATATATGAAATAACCATATCATGAACATACTTAGGCATGACATTAGAAAGTACAGATATAACCCCTTTTCCACCTACAGATAAAATAGGAACTATCTGATCATCATTTCCAGAATAAATATCTAAATTATCTTTGCACATAGATGCAATTTTTACTACCTGAGACATATTTCCACTAGCTTCTTTTATTGCAACTATGTTATCTATTTTAGATAGTTCCAAACAAGTCTCAGGAGTTATATTAACACCAGTTCTAGATGGAACATTGTACATAATTAAAGGAATACTTATACTACTAGCAATATTAGTATAGTGTTCTATAAGTCCTCTTTGAGTAGCTTTATTATAATAAGGAGTGACAACTAAAACACCATCAGCCCCTGCCTCCTCAGCATACTTAGACATATTAATAGCCTCCATTGTATTATTACTTCCAGTCCCAGCTATTACCTTACATCTTCCTGAAACATTATCAATAACATACTTTATTACATTCTTCTTCTCTTCCTTACTCATAGTTGCAGACTCACCAGTAGTACCACATACTATAATAGCATCAACTTTACCTTTTATCTGATCTTCTATAAGATTATCTAAAACGTCATAATTGACACCAGTTTCATCAAAAGGAGTAATCAAAGCAGTTCCACAACCTTCAAAAATAGACCTCATATTACTTCATCTCCTTAAAATAACCTACTATATCTTTAAAAGATACACTATCTTTAACCTGAGTTTTAGTATCCTCTACCTCATAACTATCACCATTAAACTTATTACCTAATACAATCATTTTAGGAGTTCCTAAGACATATACATCATTAATTCTATTACCAATTCCTAAATTAGGCCTATCATCTATTATACAATTAATACCACCTTCATTTAATTCATCATATAACTTAAAAGCACTTTCTTCATTAGCCTCATTATATATAATCTGAACCTTATAAGGTGCGATATCATATGGTAGAGAAAATCCTTTTAACTTATCTTTAACTTTAACTATGTTATTTTCAATTAAACAAGCAATAATTCTTCCAAGACCAATTCCATAACACCCCATATAATAAGGTTTTTTATTTTCATCTTCATCTATATAAAATAAATTCATACTCTCAGAATACTTAGTTCCAAGTTGAAAATTATTTCCAAGTTCAACTGCATTAAACTCTTCTAAAGAACTAACATCTTTAATATTTAATCTCTCTAAATACTCATCTCTGTTTTCAAATTCCAAAACTTCCTTATTAATTCCAATATTCTGCTTTCTATCATATAAAAGAGTATCCTCACCAAGCTTAGTAGCAGCCTGAAATTCTTCAGCAACATTTCCACCAATAACACCATTATCACTTATAGTTGGAATAATATCTATGCCAAGTCTTTTAAAGATTTTCATATAAGCATCATGCATGTCATTATAAGTTTTCTCCATGTCCTCTTTAGATTTATCAAAAGAATAAGCATCCATCATTACAAAAGTTCTAGGTCTAAACAAAAAACCTCTAGTCCTAATCTCTTTTCTAAATTTTTCACCTATCTGATAATAAATTGCCGGCATATTCTTATAAGATATAAGCCTATTTGCGCCAAATAAAGTAGCTGCTTCCTCAGCCGTAGGAGCAAGACCATATTCGCCTAAATTGTTATTTAAAGTAAACATAATATCCCCATCTTTAGTATACATATCCCATCTATTAGAAATATCCCAAATCTTTTTAGGTTGTAATTTAGGAAATTCAACTTGTATACATCCAACCTTATCCAACTCATCAATTATGACATTTTCAACATTTCTCTCTAACTTTGTCCATAGATTACCATAGCCATATATACCACTTTCATATTGATATAATTCACCAATTTTCATTAGTATATCTTGACCAGTATAATTCTCATCAATATCATTCAAACTAATCTTTTTAATATTAAGTCTACTAAGTTTCATATAAATACCTCCAATTAATTAAAAAAAAATAGCCATAAGGAGTCTTAATATAGACGGTGCCATCCTTTAAAGTCACATAACGATTTTAAAAAATTTGCAATCCATATAAAGAAGGTAGCACCATAACTCACCATCACTTAAATTAACCATTATGACTTATCTAATTAGTATTCCTTCTTAAGTATTACAACTCATCTACTAGTAGTATAACATATTTTACTATTTAATAAAACTAATTATAACAAAATTATACTTTAGGTTTATTTTTAATGATAGATATACAATTACTGATAATTATAACTATCTCAAAAAATATAGATATATATGACTTATATATAATTGCATATATAAGCCAGCATATAAATGAAATAAGTCCAATAATTCTAATCAAATTCTCGCTATCAGTTAAAAATGATAAAATTACAATTTCCGATGCGATTAAAGGAAAAACAGAGTATATATTTTGAAATGTCACAATATTTACAATAAGTAAAACTAAACAAAATAAAATAGTAGGTATAATTTTATATTTTAGATGATACTTCTCAAAGAAAAATATCACTGTTAGAGCGAGTAAACAAATTAAGTTACATATAGCGCCAGAGATGCCGTTTAAAAAATAATAGTGAAGCGAAAACATTATATAAGCAATTAACTGCATAAAAAGTATCTGAGTTTTATCTTTTTTAAAATAACTTAGAGATATAGTAGCAAACCCAACGGCTCCAATCAATTGAACTATTAAAAAATTCATATTAACACCTTTTTCTCATAAAAAATTATAATCAAATTAAAAACACTTACAGTTTATCATATTCACTATCAGATACTCTCTCACACCAAGTAGTTGACGTATTATCACCAGGAACCTCAACTGCTAAATGAGAAAACCACTTATCCTTAGCCGCACCATGCCAATGTTTTACATTAGGTTTAATAGTTACCACATCACCTTTTTTAAGTCTCTTAGCTTTCTCTCCTTCTTCTTGATACCATCCTTCACCATCAACACATATTAATACTTGACCTCCACCTTTATCTGCATTATGAATGTGCCAATTATTTCTACACCCAGGCTCAAAAGTTACGTTAAATATACTAAAACCTATATCATCTATTTTAGATAATGAATTTAAATAACTTTGCCCAGTAAAATACTTTCCATATGGGTTCTTATCACCCAAACCAAATCCACCACCGTGAATTAAAACATCACCATTTTCAATTTCATCTTTATATACTTCTTTAATTAAATTAAATACAGCCCATGCATTTGGCCATCCAGCATAAAAAGCAGCATGAGTTACTATTTCAGACATTTCACTTAAAGTAATTCCATTTTTTTTAGCATTAATCAAATGATACCTAAGTGAGCTATCAACTAATCCTTTTCCCATAAATACACAAATTGTTACTAACGACCTATCCCTTAAAGATAACTTATCCTCTCTAGACCATACTTCCCCAAAAAGTACATCATCATTTAACTCAGCAAATTTTGAAGCAAAATTTCCAAGATTATCTCTTCCTGCAGTTTGTTTAACCATCTAATCTCCTCCTTAAAATCCAACTGTTAACATCTGATTTAGAATCACCAACTCTACTTCCACTAATTGCAAGCCCTTCATCAATTTCAGCTCCTATACATATTTCACTTAATTGTCCAGGCACCCCAGACAATCCTGACCCTTCATGAGTTGTAAAAGGTCTAATAATCTTACCACTAAAATCATAACCTTTTAAAGCAGTATATAACTCTTCCGGCATACCGCCCCAATAAATTGGAAAGCCGACATAAATTACTTCATAACCTGTAATATCAGGAATATTTTCCTTAATAGGGGCATCATGATTACTAGTTCTAACCTTCGCCTCATTTATGCATTCCGTATAATCATCTGAATATGGTTTTAATGGTTCAACTTTAAACATATCTGCTCCAGTAATTTCACTAATATACTCAGCAATAACTTCCGTATTACCTTTATCAATATATTTAATATCGCCACCAAAATAATTTTCACCAGCTCTACTGAAATAAATAATCAAACTCTTTTTATCACTCATAAAATACCTCCTAATTATTTTGCCTTATTTTAATAACGTCATTACTATTTAAATCACCAACTAATAAAGAAGATTTAGGGTTGTGCTTACCATAATTTTCATTAACTTTACTCTCATCATAATTAGCATAACAGTACTTGCAAAAATGCCTGCAAGAATTATATACTCCAATATCTACCATCTCAACACATCTACAAACTAAATCCTTCCTCGCTCTCCATTTTTTATTAAATGTCTTACCAGTCAATTTTAAAGCTAACTCCTTTGACATACAATCATCTTTTATAAAACCATACTCTGTTAAATCTCTTTTTTCATTACACGTATGAACACTAATATTGTGCTTTTTCGCACTAAAGCTAAATGAAGTACCTATAATCTTATAATCATTATCAGTTAAACTTCTATATTTTATAGAGCCATAATTTTTTCTAACATTTTTATAGTCATCGATAAAGTGAATTAATATCTTATTTACATACCCATCCAATAATTCACATATCCTATCAAATGTTTTAACGTGATACATTAAACTGTACTCATCACTGATAAAAATAGGATCATATCTAATAACTAAATTATCTATACCAATAATATCAGATAATTTTTTTATAGCGTCTATTATTTTTTTCTTAGGTGGTAAATTAGGTTCAATATTTTTTTTATAAGAAGTTAAAGTCACATGAAAATACATTTTTTTATTTATATTCTTAAGTTTATCTAATATCGGAATTGGATTTTTAGTACAAAAGAATAACAAATCTACATCATCCATCATAATCCTACTAACCATTTTAGGATTGAAAGGATTTCTAACATCTATAAATCCCTCATCTAACCTATTCATAAGCCAATCAGAATAAAAAGCGACAATATCAGTCCTTCCACTTATATTTAAAATCATTTACATCTCCCAATAATATCAATCAATTAACTTTTTAAAAGAATTAGCATTTAATATCGTATTTGAAATAAACTTACCCTTATAAAAATTTGCCCAATTATTAAATACACATGGAACATTTTTAACTTTTTCTAGTGAATCAACCTTTATAAACTTTAACTTAATTTTATTTCCCCTAGCATAATCAGATAACTCTTTTACTTCATACTCTACATAAGGACATTCGTTAGAATAATAAATAGTAAATTCGTCATTTTCAAGCTTCATCTTTCTTGCACTATCACAAAATTTAGGCTCCTCACTATCATCAAATTTTAAAACCATAAGCTCATAATCATCAATAGTATCAACTACTTTAAATCCAAAATGTTCAAAAAATTTTTTATCACCAATAAAAGGTTTTTTCTTTTTAGAAACTACTGTGCATATACCACTTTTCCTACTTTCTTTAGCATCTTTAATAGTATACTCTAAAAGCTCCTTTCCAATTCCTTTACCCTTAAAACTTCCAGCAACCCATAAACAGTATATATAAATATAGTTTTTACCATCAATAGAAGCCCAAGCAGTTTCTACTGGTTCATATTCGATAAATGTCTTACCTCTAACATTTAGTTTTCTAAATACATGACCATCCTTTAACTTACTTTTAATCCATTCTTTTTTCTTATCTACCCCATCTTGATGTTTAGGATCACCAATCGCACAGCAAATGTGCTCATCATCAATATTATCTATATTTAAATTAATATACTCATTCATATCTAACACACCCTCATATATAATATATCAAAAAAAGATGAATATTTCATCCTTTTCATAAATATTTATATTGATAATTGTTTACCTCCAACATATAACTTATAACCATTTAAATCAATGTTTGAATAAGTAGTATCAGCATCTTCCAGCTTTGAAACATATGAATCTCCAGTTAATTTTATTTTAGAAGTACTATCTAAAACTAATTTAATATTTTTAGCTTCATTACTACCATTTATAGTTCCAACATAACTTGACGATTTTTCTAGTTTCATAGATAGTTGTGATATAGAATCGACTACTATATTTCCATTTACTTTTTGATTAGAAAGTACTAAATCAACTTCTCCACCATTAGAACCAGTTTTTCCCCAAGAATCCTTTTGTATTCTTAAGAAATTACCAGACTTATCATTATTTATAAACTCATTGTTTTCTAATGTTATACTCGCTTTAGTATTAGTTACATAAATTGAATCACCTTTATTAGTTACAATAGTTGAATCTTTTGATGAAAACTCTGCTACCCCAGTATCAGCATCTCCAGACATAGATTGATATATAAATATGTTTTTATATGTTGTCGACTGACCATTTAATGTATTATTAGTATCGGTTAATTTAACATTTTGTAATTTTATCTTATTCTTTCCTTCAATTATTAATCCTTCAGACGCTTCAGATATTAATGATGCATTCTTAACAGTAATATCTGCGGTTGAATAAACTGTAGGAGAACCTTTACCTGTCGTAGTATAAGTTCCTTTATTAACAGTTACATCTCCTCCACCTCTATCAGATCTAATAGCAGCACTTGATGTTCCACTTGTCTTAACTTCTAAATTAGTTGCATTCATTATTCCTCCGCCTGTCGTCATAATTCCACCAGAGTTATCTTTAGTAGTAGTAATTTTTGAATCACTTATGTTAACAGTAGTTCCATCACTTGACAAGTTAGATGTAGTAGCATTTCCTCCATAACTAAATACCCCATTTGCTCCAGTCGCATCAGTAGTTATTTTTGAATTTTTAATTGTAAGATTTGCACCTGACTTTGCTAGTATAGCTGAATTATTTCCATAAAAACTTGAACTATCACCACCATCAGAATCTCCTGTTTTATAAGCAGATATATCAGATATATTTGATTTTACATTTCCAGATACCAATATGACATTTTCATCAGAATTTGTAGATTTAAACTCCCCTGAATTTATATCTTCATCTTTAGTTATCTCTTTTACTGCTGAATATGTCACAGATGAATTATTAATCTCAGGCATATTATTTAAACTATTATCTGTACCACTAATAATTAAGTACCAAAGTATTCCTAAAATTATAATTAAAACGACTATAGTAATTATATATATCCATGTCTTTTTATCCCTCATCATTATATCCTTCCTAACTAATTATTATTCTGCGTGTTACTATCATTTTGTGTTGATTGTCCATTTTGTGTTGACTGGCCATTTTCTTCATTTGGTCTCTCAGGTGGTTGATTGTTTTGACCATTTGTCTTTCCAGGCAAATTTCCTCCAGGCATTCCAATTTGATGGTTATTACATGTCACACTTTTAGTATATACTAAAAACGCTCCTGTTGAAATTACCGCACCAACTAATAAACCTATCACAAAAATTATCATTTTTTCCTTCATTTAATTCCTCCATTCCTTTTAACAAAATAGTATTTTTTATTAATATTTCACCTCCCACAAATTGATAATAACTGACAAAAATTAAAAGAACATTAAATATTTCATAAATGTTCCTATTTTTTAAAACTTATTTTAAATGTCGTTTTACCATCAAAAGAATAAGCATTAATCATTCCACCATGATTAATAACTATATTCTTAGCTATCGCAAGCCCTAAACCATAACGATTAGATTCCCTATTTCTAGATTTATCGCCTCTATAAAACCTTTCAAATATCTTTTCCTCATCCCCTACTTTTATTGGATCACCTGAATTTGTTATTTCTATGTTAACAACATTTTTAGTTTTATTCAAAATGACATATATTGTAGATTTCTTATATCCATGTTTAACCGCATTATCTAATATTATCGAAAATAATCTTTCCATTTCTTCCTTACTACATTTAAACATAATATCTTTCTCAATATCAGTTTCAATTTTAATATTATTTTCATAAGCAATAGAATCAAATGTTAAACAGATTCCCTGAGCAATCTTAGATAAATTTTCTTCTCTATAGCTATCTATAGATACACCATTTTCTAATTTTGATAAATCTAGTAAACTCTTAATTAAAGTACTCATTCTTTCAGATTCATATTTGATATTATCTATATATTTTTGATTATTTTTATCACATTTGAGTTCATCAGAAGATGCCATAATTACTGCCAGTGGTGTTTTAAGTTCATGTGACGCATCTGCAATAAATTCTTTCTGCTTGTCAAACGCTTCTTTTGCAGGTTTAGTAATTCTTTGAGTAATCTTTTTAGACACATAATAAATGATAATCTCAAATCCCAATAATATAATTATTGAATAAATTAAAGTAAATATAAGTCTATTAGTAATGCTTTTAATATTAATAATGACAATTGTATTTGATTTATAATTATATGAATAATTATCGAAATATAAGTTTCCAACTTTTAATTCTTCTTTATTATTAATAATTCTCTGTGCAACTTTTTGAACATCAAAACTACTATTATTACTGTGATTAATTATCCTTTCTATTTTATTACCATCTAATTTAACAGTGTATACTTCATAATCCATGATCATCATATTATCTAAATCTCTGTCTTTTGGATTAGGTCTTGAAGGATTTAAATCAGAAGGTTCTGGGATTTTTTTCTCTTCGATAAAACTCAAATTCCTCTTAACATTGTCATATTCTTTTTTATAGGAACTGCCATTATAGACAATCATGCCAGTTACTACAAAAAATGATAAAATGAAAAATATAGTTTTAAATACCTTTTTATTTAGTTCCTTCATTGTTATACTCCATTTTATATCCTAAATTTCTAAGTGATTTTATTTGAACATTTGAATTAATCATCTTTAACTTTTTTCTAATAAATGATAAATATACCTCTAAATTATTAGACATAGAATTATTATCTAATCCCCATACTTTATCATATATCATCTCTTTAGATAACACTTGATTTGGATTATTCATAAAATACTCTAAAAGTTGAAATTCTTTATTAATTATATTAATTTTTTCATTGCTGTTTTTATTAAAAATATCAGATGTTTTTAAATCTAAAGTTAAATCTCCAAATTCGAGACTATTATTTTGCACTTTATCACTTCTTAACCACACATTAACTCTTGCAACAACTTCATCAATATGAAAAGGTTTAGAAATATAATCATTCGCTCCTTCACTAAAACCGAGTAATTTGTCTTCTATTTCCGATTTAGCAGTTAACATTATTACCTTTGTTTTTATATTATTCTTCTTAATTTCCTTTAATATTTCAATTCCATCTATACCAGGTAGCATTATATCTAATAATATTAAATCATATACATCCATTAAAGCATTATAAAGTCCATCTTCTCCATCAAGTGAAATATCGACTGTATATTTCTCCTTTTTCAATCTATCAGCTACTAATTCAGCAAGCAACTTTTCATCTTCCACAATCAATATTCGCATAATTTCCACCTCAAATATAATTATACATTTATTTATTAAATAAATATTAAACAGTTATCATTAAATTAATTATAACATAATTATTTATCATTTTTTACATCAAAAAAAGTCCATATTTTATAGACTTTTTATTTAAATTTTATTTTTATATTACCATTACCTAAATCAGGTAAATTGTCAATATGTCCTATTTTAGTATAACTATATGATGTATCAAATGATTTATAAAACAAAACCAAACAGTTATCTCCATAAAGCATAATATCACCAGCATTAATTCTTTTAGGACTATATGAATCCATTGGCAACGCATTATCTAAATATACATACTTTTCATTACCATTTAATTCCTCCATATCAAATTCCAAAGGAAGCATATTAATAAAGCTTTTAACTGTTTTATTATCTTCTAAATTAATTATATATTCCTTTCCATCTATTATTGCATTCATTGAATTAATCACCTCATAAGTATTAGCATTAACTTCATTATCCTTACTACTTGAACTGCAACCAGTAATCATTATAACTGAAATTATTATACTAAATAATACTCTCTTATACATCATATATTTTCCCTAATAAATTTTTCTATTTTATCAAAAGGAATCTTATCTTTTTTATCATATAAATCTGTATGAGTAGCATTTGGAACAATTACAAATTCTTTATTATCTTTAAACTTAGAATCTTTTATCATATTATCATATGCATCTTTACCCATATAAAATGAATGTGCTTTATCACCATGAACAATCATTACTGCATTTCTTATCTCATTTGCATAGTAAAATAGTCTAACATTCATCATAGATGTATTAGTTTGAATAGCCCAACCACCATTTGAATTTAAACTTCTTTTATGATATCCTCTGGGAGTTTTATAATATGAATGATAACCTTGTAAAAACTCAGCAGAACCATTCGGAAGTGGATCAATTACTCCACCAGCTAATGCATAGTTACCATTTTTATAATCTTCATTTCTTTGTTTATTAAGATTTACTCTTAACTGATATCTAGCCTCTTCATTATCTTGCTCATCAAAATATCCATTTCCAGCAACTCTAGACATATCATACATAGTAGATACTATAGTCACCTTAACTCTCGTATCAATACAAGCAGTTTGAAGAGCCATTCCACCCCAACCACAAATACCTATAATACTAATTTTCTCAGAATCTACATTATCTAAACTTATTAAAAAATCTACTGCTGATTGAAAATCTTCGACATTAATATCATAAGAAGTCATATATCTTGGAAATCCTCCAGATTCACCTGTGTATGATGGATCAAATGCAATTGCCAAAAAACCTCTTTCTGCCATCTCTTGTGCATAAAGTCCACTTGACTGCTCTTTGACTGCACCATATGGTCCAGAAACTGCAATAGCAGGTAATTTACCACTATAATCTTTAGGCTCATACATATCTGCAACCAAAGATATTCCAAAATGATTTTTAAACGTTACCTTTTTATGATTAACCTTATCACTTAATGGAAATACTTTATCCCATTCATTAGTAATTTTTAACTCTTCTGTCATCTTATAACCTCCTTTTCTTATATTTTACTTAACATCTCTATTAATCTACCTGCATGATCAATAGCTTTTTCTTCTATTTCTTTCCCTTTATCATTTCTTATTTGATAAGATACTCCATAAGTTACAATATTGCCTACATATTCCATTTGACATAATTTACAAGTTGCTTTAATTGGATTTAGAAAGTTATTTATATTACTATATACTTCTTTAGGTGCACCTGTAGTAAAAGATACTATCATTTTTTTACCTTTTAACTTATCACCAGTAGTGCCATGTGAAAATCCATGTTCAAACACCTCTTCCATCCATCGTTCTAATAATGATGGCATCGAATACCAAAATATTGGATATTGTAAAACTATAATATCTGCTTTTATTAGTTTTTTTTGTTCTTCTTCTACATTAATTTTATAATTTGGATATAATTCACTTAAATAATCTATTATAGCACCTGGTACCCTTCTACTTACCTCTTCTAATATCTTTTTATTAGCAACTGAATTAAGAAGATCAGTATGCCCTGAAACAATTAAAATATTCTTCATTCTAAACCTACTTTCTTATATATTTTTCATCCTGACTATTACTATCATATAAAACATATTTTTCTACTTTCATATGTAAATCATATTTATCCCTAAGTTCCATTATCTTATTCATAGTTTCTGATTCATGATGCTTATCAAGAGATTCTTGATTCTTCCAACTATCAATAAGTAAGATAGTTTCTTTATCTTCTAATGGCTCAAAATAATCATATCTCAAATTACCCTCTTTACTTCTTATTTCTTCTACTATTCCAGAAGAAATCATTTCACTCGCAAATTTTTTAGCTGATCCATTTTTACCACTATAATAAATGTTTACAGTAAAACTCATATCATCACTCCCCATAATCTATTTTACCATATAAAAGGAAGATTTATCCATCTTCCATTTTAAATATCTACAGCTTTAAAATTATTTTTCATATTTATTCTACACTTTTTAAAGATTCTATTAAATCTATTTTCTTTAAAGTAAAATGCACACCAATACTTACAATTAATGAAAATAAAATCATAAATCCAAAAGTTTGCAGATAACTATCTAAATGAATACCTTTTATATACTTCATTGTGTTTATTTCTATTGAATCTATCAGACTGTATGTAAATATAGTTCCCACAACTAAACCTACTATTATTCCTAGAATAGTTATTATTAATTCCTCCTTCATGATATAATTATCTACTTCTTTATCATAATAACCTAAAACTTTTAACGTAGCTATTTCCCTTTGTCTTTCACTTATATTAATATAAGCTAAACTGTATAGTACTACAAATGATAATGCTCCTGAAAATATTACTAAAACATAAACAATAATATTTAATGATTTAAATAGAGTATTAGCTTGCTGTTTGGCAGTTGATATTAAAATTGTGCTTAATATATGTGGATTTTTACTTTTTATATTATTAATTATCTCTTCTTCCTTATTTATGTCTTTAAATTTTAAATACTGTGTATTTATACTATATTCACCTATATAATTTTTATATGTCTCCTTCGTCATATATATATAGTCTCCAATATAGTTTTCACAAATATTTGAAATTGTAAATTCATAAGTTAAGTTATTGCTTTCCAATATTTTAATTTTATCTCCAACTTTTTTATTAAAATATTTAGCTAATTTTTCTGTAACAATTACAGAGTTTTCTTTTAAACTTATTTCTTCTTTAGTTTCAGCATCTTTAAACGTTAAAACTTTTTTAAATTCTTCATTATTATCTGGAATTATAAAAGATAATCTTTTATTCTCTACTTCAACTTGATCTATTTTTGCATATACATTAAAATCTAAAGGCTCACTATTAGTATAAAGATCTAAATCTTGAGCATTCAATTTTCCATCCAAAGATATTAAAGCATCATTATGATTTATTTCATTATATTGTTTATCTACAACATATGATATTGAATCTTTAATTCCATATCCTGCAAGCAAAATCATTGTACAAGATGCTATTCCAAATATTGACATTAATATTCTTCTTTTATATCTAAATATATTTCTAATTGTTAATTTATTAGAATATTTTATTCTATCCCATAAAAGTGATACTCTTTCCAAAAAGATTTTTTTACCAATTGGTGGTGCTATTGGTCTTAATAATGATGTTGTCTTCTCTCTCACTAAATTATTAATCGTAATTATAGTTGAACCTACTATACATAATATACTTATCAATATTCCAATAACTATAGGAAAAAAATCTGTACTATATACTGTTACTGGAATATTATGCATTATTTTAAATACTCTAATTATTATATCAGGAATTAAAGTATAACCTCCAATCGCACCTATAATTCCACCAATTAATGTTGCTAATAATGAATAAATGATAAACTTAAGTCTTACATCATGATTACTAAAACCTAATGCTTTCAAAGTACCTATTTCACTTCTGTCTTCAATAGCCATCCTTGCCATTGAAAGAAGACTTATCAAAATTGATACTAGGAAAAATATTACAGGAAACAAATTGGAAAGTTTATCAACACTATTATAACTACTTACATATGTTATATACTCATTATTATCCTCTCTAGTTTGTATAAACCAAATCGGTTTTTCTATTTTATCTATCCTTTCTTTCGCTAAAAAAATCTCTTCCATTACTTTTTTCTTATTTTCTTCAAATTCCTTTACACCCTTATAATACTGTTCTGAATTTAAATTGTATTCATTTAGACCAATATTATACTTTTTAATTCCTAAGTTATAGTCCCTAATTCCTGAATTGTATTTAATCATTCCATTTTGATATTGTTTATATGCTTTATTTAATTCTTCTTCATTTTCATTTATCAATCTTGAATTATCATAAAACTGTCTATAACCATTTTCAATATCTCTAACTGCTGAAAAGAGTTTCTTAACTTCCTCTTTTTTATTTGAAAAACTCTCTAAATATGACCTAATTTCATTATAATATGCAAAATTTGTTGGAATACTTTCTCTAATTAAAATAATAAATTTTTCATCTAAAATTAATTCTTTTAATTGATTTATTGTTACAACATCTAATATTTCATTTAATTTTAAATCCACCTTTTCAAGTAATTCTTTTTCATTTATTCCGTATTTATTAAACATTTCTTCCAAATTTATACCATAGACACTTGCTATAGATTTTATATTAACTAAACTACTTTCTATAGTTTCTTTTATATTTATCTCATCATTAAAAAGCTTAATAATATCATTAACAGAAAAAGATGAACTATCATATTTATTTACAAATTGTGATAATTTGTCATAAGTAATATTATAATCTCCTATTTCATTTAATTTATTTTCTATTTCTTTTTTTCCATCATTTAATTTTTGACTAACCCTAGTAAGTTCTTCTTTAGAATTACTTATTAATTTATATCCGTTTTGTATTTCAATATTTGCACTATCTAATACTCGTTTTGCATTATCTAATTCTATTTTGCCATCATCCAATTTTCTTTTAGCATTTTCTAACTCAACTTTACCATTATCTAAATCTATTTTATATTGATCTAGTTTTTTTTGAACAATATCTAATTCACTATTCGCCTTTTCAATTTTCTCTTTTAATTCACTATTTGCCTCATTAAGCACTTTAGTATATCTTTCAGTTTGCCTTTTTTCTTTTATCCCGTCAATTGTTTTAACATCATTTTTAATTTTTTCTAGATAATCATCCTTCGTTGTTGTATATTTTGTAGCCTCATTATCTATCACATATATTTCTGTATAATAATTTAAATTAAATAATTCTTTAGAAACATAGGAATAGTATGCTACTTGACCATTTCCTAAACTTGTGTTCCCCCTACTTTGTGTAGCTTGATGATTATTTAAATACTCAGGACTTCTGACAATTCCCACAACTATTAATTCATCAGTTTTTAATGATTTATCATCACTTTCTAACTCTAACTTTATCTTACTACCAATTTCATAATCTGTTTTATAATCAATTCCCTCTTCTACTACAATTTCATTATAATTTTCTGGCATTCTACCTTTAATAAGTAAAATATTGTTAATATCTTTATTTATTTCATGCATCCTCAAAACGGCTTTATGCTTTCCATCATTAAAAATAGCATCTTTAGTATGTGAACCCAATACTGTGTATTGACTATTTAATTTTTGAATTTCTTCTACATCCTCATCTTCTAGTCCAAGAGTTGAAATAACTTTCAAATCATACATTTTATTATCATCATAGTATTTGTTTAATGATTCTAACATCGTAGGTCCTGACATTTTCATTCCTACAAAAAATGAGACTCCTAAAACACTCAGAATGCATAATGAAAAAAATCTCTTTTTCGATTTTTTTATTTCTCTTAGACTCATAGTTACTATTCTATTCTTCTTCATATTTTATTAACCCATTTCCCTTTTTTTACCACTCAATTCCTTTTACACTAATTGGATTTTTATTTATTATTACATCTTCTGCTTTGCCATTTCTAAACTTTATTACTCTATCTGCCATAGGTGCCACCGCACTATTATGAGTTATTATGATAGTTGTTATTTTTTCTTTCCTGCAAGTTTTTTCTAACAATTCTAGTATCTGTTTACCAGTTTTATAATCTAATGCTCCCGTCGGTTCATCACCTAATAGTATTTTAGGCTTTCTTGCTATAGCCCTAGCAATAGATACTCTTTGCTGCTGTCCTCCTGACATTTGTGAAGGAAAATTGTCCATTCGTTCTTCCAATCCAACTTTTTTTAAAGCTTTTTTTGCATCAAGTGGATTTTTACACATTTGAGTACCTAATTCAATATTCTCAAGTGCAGTTAAATTTTGAACCAAATTATAAAATTGAAAAACAAAACCTATGTCATTTCTTCTATATTTAATCAGTTGTTTTTCACTAATTTTTGTAATATCTACCCCATCTACTATTACATTTCCATCAGTTACTTCATCCATTCCCCCTAATATATTTAAACAAGTAGATTTTCCAGAACCAGATTGTCCTAATATTACAACTAATTCTCCCTTTTCTATTTCAAAATTTACTTTATCTAAAGCTTTTAATTCAACTTCTCCCATTTTATAAATTTTTTCAACATTTTTAAATTCTATATAAGCCATTTTGTTCTCCTTTCAGGAGTAGTGTGTGATTAATATGTTTTATTCTATCCTACTTAATTTTATCACATTTCTAATATACTTACAATTGTTTTATCTATAATGAATAATTCTTTTACAATTTAATATCTTGAACTTTAATACTTTTATCATTACCTACTTGTTTAATGATATTAATTATACTATCATTTATATCTTTAACATCTTCTTCTGAATACTTTTCCAATAAGTAATCATATATTATTTTAACTTTATTCTTATATTCAAAAATATGTGCAACAATAACATCAGTTCCATATGTTCCAATATTATTATCCCCATCTATTTCAAAATTAATATTCATTTTATCAGTATCTATCTGTAAATTTTGATAAGACAAAAATACATTAGATGGAACAGGTCTATCATCATTATACTCTTTAAACAATTCGCTTCTATAGTTATAAATATAATCCATATGTTTATAGCAAGATTTTAGTAATAATCTCATTTCTCTAGTAAAATCTAAAAACGTAGCATTTGGTATTTTAACGACAAAATATGCAGCTTTTGTCACCATACCAGGAGTAAGCATTTCTTTAATATTTCTTCTATTTCTGTTTGCAGCAGATAAGAAAAAATTAGTTAAATTCGTTTTTTTATAAACATATAAAGCATATACACTCATGTAAAATGTCGAATCAGATATTTTGTTCATCTTGCAATAGTCTTTAACTATATTTACAATACTATCATCTATATCGAAAGTAAGCTTTTTACCATTTGTAAAAGAATATTTTTCTTTTTTAGAAGGAATATATCCAATATCTGGCACACCATTTTCAAACATTTTGTCCCAATATTTTTTATCTTGCAAGCACTTTTTACTGTAAGGATATTTTTCTTCTGACTTAATAAAATCTAGATAAGAAAAAAATATAATTTTATTTACCGTTTTACTATAGTATCCTAGTACTTCATATAATAATAGTCCCAATGTATATCCATCTCCTATTGCGTGATTTAATTTTAAAAATATACCACCAAAACCATTATTATACCTATAAATAACTACGTGAAATAAAGGTGAATCAAACATTTCAAAAGGCTTATTTATAATATCATCTTTCAGTTTTTTAACATCATTTTCAGTATTTACATCAACTATTTCGAAATTCTGCTCCTCATAATCTTCAAAATACTGTAATATTTTATCATCTTCTTTGCAAAGTTTTATTCTCAAATTATCACTTTTTTTAAAACAATAATTTAGTGCTTCCTTTAACCTATCAAAATCTATTTTTTGATTTATTTTTAAATGTCCCCAAATGACATTTTTAGGTGTAAAAACAATATTTCCACTATCATCAAAATCAACTAAAACTCTAATTTGTGGCAATGTTAAGTTATATTTTTTTTTCATATATTTCTCCCACCATCACTTATTATTCATGAATGACTGTAATACTGACACCACTTTTCTATATTACAAGTTTTCATAATAATTATACCACAAAATCTTATTTATATTATAAAACCACATTTTTTAGTATTAAATAAAAATATACAGTTCAAAATATAATGATATTGCACTTCATTTTATCACTTGAAAATCAAAATACTTTTCTAAAAAGGTATTTATTAAATTAATATAAACCAATTTAAATAAATATTATCATAAATATATCTGCAATCAGATGACATAATCCATGTGATATCATTGCATATCCAATACCATATTTTCTATAAAGATGCCCAAACGCTATCCCCAATCCACCATTAAATAAGAAACATCTAAAAATTATTAATGGTGTCAATGTAGTCATAGTAGCAGTTGATGGTAAATGTCCTGCTGCAAAAAGTAATGCAGCCAAAATATTAGCAATAGCAAAAACCAAAGTAGACATCTTGTTATTAAAGAATAATTTAGAAATAATAAACACTGTAAATGACATAAAAAATAATCTCATCATTACTTCCTCAATAATACCGCCAATAAGTATTCCACTAATAATTTTATAAATAGTAGGTTTTAAAGTATATTGTTCATATACCCAAGTACTAAGTGACCCAAAAATTATCTTATCCCCAGGAAATAAAATTAATGCACCAACAATACTAATAATTATTGTAGGAAAAATAGCCTTTTTAGAAAGTTTAAATTCTTTCCACAGTTTAATTTTTTTTGATAATAATATACCAATACTAGCAAGTAATACCCCATATAGAAGTGCATATTGAAACATTGCAGAAATAACAACCATTTCCTTAGTTATATTATTATCTTGCATTTGTTTTAACAAATCTTTAGATAATGAATCAAAGCCATATACTCCAGTGCAGTATCCACCAAGTAATCCACCAAATAAAACTATTAATAAGAATTTCCAATTATCTTTAAAAAAATTCTTCATTAGTTGTTATCTCCTTTACTCATTACTTTTTTAGACCAACTTCTTTTTTTACATTTAGGACATTTTAAATATCTAGTTGTATTTAGATGGGGAGCTATCAATACCTTTAGATAAGAATTAGGTATATATCTGTGATGACAATTTTTACATTCATAATATCCTGCATCTACCTCAAGTTTTAAAGAATAAAAACCTACCATTACTAAAATGAAAGTAGATATAACAACAATAATACCAAATAAAATACCTTCTCCTAATGTGTATGATGCAAGTAGTGTTATCCCAATGTAAAAAACAACCGTGGTAATACTTAAAACATACATATCCGTTATCATCTTTTTGTTTTTTAATTCTTCTTGTTTAGCAAGTTCAATAAGTAATTCATCCGTTTTCTTTTCATAATTTTTCATAGTTATCTTCTCACCATTCAATAGTTCATTTACATTGATTCCCAATATTTTACATAAATCTAACATCTTATCAGCATCTGGTAGAGATAAACCTCTTTCCCATTTTGACACAGCTCGATTAGTTATATGTAATTTTTCTGCTAATTGTTCTTGAGTTATATTTTTCTTTTTTCTGCAATCAGCAATAAATTTTCCAATCTTCATTACATCCATGAACTTTCTCCTTTCATAACTTTATTATAAAATAAACCTCTTAAAAATTACACATACCAATGGTTGAGTTATTATCTTATACCTATTTTACCATAAAAATAGTTGCTTTTTTTCATCATAAATATCCTATATTTCATACTATTTTTTTACTAAAAAAGCTCTCATACTCCCCTATTTAAACAGAGGTTGCGAGCTTATTTACCATGACATTACTTATATTTCTTCTCACTTCAGTGAAGTTATATCTATGACCATATGGATGCTCTTTATTTAAAGTTTAACCTGCAAGTTTAGCTTCTATTATTATATTACTATATATATTATTAATAACATCAGATATAATAGCATTTGTTTCATGATTGTTTTTCACCACGTACAAAATATTATATTTTAATATCATCTATATAAACATTATCATCCTTACCTATTTGTTTAATAATATTAATTATACTATTATTAATAGTTGCAATTTCTTTTTCAGAATATTTTTCTAATAAATAATCATACATTATTTTAACATTATTATTATAATTAAAAACATGTATAGGAACTAGATCAGTTCCAAATGTTCCAGGGTTATTATCACCCTCTATTTCAAAATTAATATTTATCTTAGTTGTATCTACTTGTAAGTTTTGATAAGATAAAAAAACTTTAGTTAGGATAGGTCGATTAACATTATATTTTTTGAATAATTCATCTTCAAAATTATAAATATAGTCCATATGCTTGTAACTAGATTTTAGTGAAAGTCTTATTTTTTTAGCATAATCTAAAAACTTTTCATTTTCTACTTCAGCAATAAGATATGCAGTTTTAGTTCGCATTCCAGCCATAAGCATTTCTTTTACACTTCTTCTATTTCTATGTGCAACTGATAAGAAAAATCTAGTTAAGCCAGTTATTTTATGAATATATATAGAAAACACACTCATATAAAATGTAGAATTAGATATTTTATTCCTATTACAAAAGTTTTTAACTATTTTTACAATATCATTATCTATATCAAAAACAAGTTCATTGGTTTTGGAAAAAGAATAATTCTTTTTTTTAGATGGAATATATGCTGAATCAGGTACACCATTTTCAAACATTTTGTTCCAGTATTTTTTATCTCTTTTATATTTTCCAGTAAATTGGTACTTTTCTTCTGATTTAATATAATCTAAATAAGAAAAAGATACAATCCTTTTTATTGCTTTGCTGTAGTATCCCAATACTTCATATAGTAGTAATCCTAGCGTATAACCATCGCATATTACGTGGCTAAATTTTATAATTATACCTCCAAAACCATTTTTATGTCTATAAATAACTATATTAAATAAAAGTGAATCAAACATTTCAAATGGTTTGTTAATAATTTCATTTTTTAAATTTTGGACTTCTTCTTCTGTATTTACATCAACTATTTCAATATCCTGCTCTTCATAATCCACAAAACACTGTAATATTTTATCATTTTCTTTGTATAGTTTTATTCTTATACCATCATTTTTTTTCAAAATATAATTAAGCGCTTCTTTTAGTTTGTTAAAATCTATTTCTTGATTTATTTTTAAATGGCCCCAAACAATATTTTTATCTGTAAAAGCTATTTTCCCACTTTCATCAAATTCATATAAAACATTCATTTGTGAATTTGTTAAATTATACTTTTTTTTCATATCATCAACCTCTACAATAATTATAACACAAAAACTAGCTAAAATTATTAAGTTTTTTTATAGAAAAACTCGCATTTCCCTTATTTTATCGGGGTTTGCGAGTTTATTTACCGTGGCACTGCTTATATTTCTTGCCCAATCCACATGACGTCCATTTAAAACTACCGTGTAATTTTTTCCTTTTAAAGTGGGCTTTCTTACTTATAAGTTTTAATAACTTACTCGTAAATTGTAAAAAAGTTATGTCCGTTTATCTAACATAGCAGTTTAAACGTATCTAAAAACGTATCTAAAATTATTGATTTAAAGTATCGTAATATCTTAATATTCCGTTCATTTATTTTTTAAAGATAATGTTTTATTTTTGTCATCAAAGTCTTTATATATATGTTTAAATTTTCCACTTACTTTATTTGCTTGAGGTAATTCATCTGACTGGAATACTTCCACATCAACTACATCTTTACTATTCAAAAACTCTTGTAAATCTTTTATTGCTTTACTAAAAGCAATTTCTTTATTATCTGTAAGAAGTCTTAACTCTAATTTACTACTTGATCTTTGAATTAATTGGAATCTTTTAATTTCAGGTATTTCTTCTAATATTTTATAGAATGACATAGGAGCAATTAATATGCCATTTTCAAATTCTAAAATATCATCAGTTCTTCCCTCAATTTCTAACCAACAAGAATTTTTACCACAATTACATTTTTCATTATGAACTATTATTCTATCAGTTAATTCATACCTTATGAATGGTTGAATATAATTAGATAAATTTGTTATTAAAACCTTATCTGAACGAACTCCAAATCCAACAGGATTATTGTTTTTATCAACAGGTTCTACTATTATCCAATCCTCGTTAATATGTAAATGCTTTTCTGAACACTCACATGCCACTTCACCTGCTTCAGTACATGAGTAATGTGTTTGAACATAACATCCAAATTTTTCTTCCAATTTACTTCTTATTTCATCAGTTAAAAGCTCTCCACCTGTAATAACTACATCTGGGTTAATTGTAAGTTCTTTAAAATTTGAAAGCAAGGCAAGATTTGATGGATATCCACTTAACATAGATGGATTGAATTCATTTAATTCTTTTATAATTTGTTCCTCTGGTGCATTAACATCTACAGTTATTTTATTTTTCTTTCTAGGCATTTGAAGTTGTAGATATCTTGACATTCCACAAGCTAAATAAAAACCATAGTTTGCAAAAACTCCTGCCGTTCTTTTACCATTTTTCATAAACTTTTTAAAATCTTCTTTTCTAGCAAAAGTTCTAAAAGCTGCTACTGCCGAAGCAACATCAATATTCTTCTTATCATATAGGATTGTTGCAGGATTACCAGTTGAACCTGAAGATTTAAAGATAAGATATTTATCATCTATCATACGACCAACATTTTCTATATCTTTAGTAAATTCATTAATTCTTTCCATAGTTATATTACTATCAGTAATCCAAGTATCAAAATTTTCCATCATAGCAACTTTATTTGTTGGTGGTAAATCTTCTAAACTAAAATCATCGCCAACATCTTTATATAATTCTTTAAAATATGGACTATTTTGTCTTGCATATTCAACTAATTTTTTTAATCTTTTATATTGTAATTTTTTTATCTCATTTGGTGACATATTACCACCCTTATGAGTTTGTATCATTGTACCAATTAAACCCATTTAAATACCTCTTGTAATTATTATACCATAGATTTTTGTTTTTTCTTACGATCGTATTATTACTATTTTATGATCTAAAAAGTTCTTTAACTTGAAAAAAAACGTATCTAAAACGTATCTAAATGCCTTTTTTGATGCAAAATTACCTAAAAATTGTAAGTAGCAAAAAAACTCGCAAGTCCTTTATTTATAAGGCTTTGCGAGTTTTTTTGCCGTTGAATTGCTTATATTTTTTACCACTGCCATATGGCCTTTTGTATTTGGGATTTTGGGAGCTTTTGGGAGCACTTGGCTCGTTAATTCGGCACTTGGTTGCACTTTGGAGCACTCCGTAGCACTCGGCAAACCTAGCAGAACGTATCTAAAAACTTATCTAAAATTTGCCATTGTTGAATATATTACAATTTTTAAATATTTTTATCTTACGTGTTTGCTAAAGTTTTGATTGTCGGTCAAAACTGAATTAATGAATTCCGGTTGATTAATTGTTCTCAAAAGATTACCAAGCGATATTACAGCATCGAATTGTACCTTACCGCCATACTTATCATAAAAATGTAATTCTGTTGACATAATATCATTAATGCTTTCAATATTTACTGTTAAAAAGCCATGTGCTAAACAATCTCTCATTCTATTAAGTAAATCTACATTTGTGATTGCAAATTCTTCATCTGTCCCAATCCCATCTATTATATTACTAGCACCACTTACTTGATTTTTTGTTTTGATTAATCTATTTTCACATCTATTGATTTGCTTTTCTACCTCTCTATAATCTTCCTCTTTTAATGTATGAGTTGATGAAGCTTTTAATAATGATGTATAGATTAATCTATAATCACTTTCCTCTCTTGATATTTCATAAAAATTACTAACCTTAGAATCAAG
>JAFWHR010000016.1 GCA_017511945.1 Bacilli bacterium
ATCAGCAACATCAGGAACTGGTTATACATTATCTGGATATAGTCAAACTAAAGCAGGATCACATACTGTTACGGCAACACTTGCGAGTGGATATAGATGGAATGATAATAGTACTGGAACTAAGACATTTGCTTGTTCAATTGCAAAAGCTAATCCGACAATAACTTTATCTGCTACATCTGGAACTGTAGTAGCAGGAAAGACAATGACATTTACAGAAAAAGCAAATGTAAAAGGAAAGTTTGCGAATACATCTGCCTCAACAGGAGTGGCAACAGTATCTCCAGCTGCGAGTAGCTCAGAAATAGCAGCTAATTCAGCTCAGACAGTAACAGTTACAGGTAAAGCATCAGGAAGTGCAAAATTAACAGTAAAATTTACGCCTACTGATACGACTAATTATAATACTGTCTCGAAAACTTATACTGCAACGATTACAAAGTCAGCAACAATTCCAACAAATAGTTTATGTGTTGCAAGGGTATATACAGGAAGTAATCAGAATCTTACATCAGCAACATCAGGAACAGGTTATACATTATCTGGATATAGTCAAAAAAATTCTGGTGAATATACGATAACGGCAACTCTTGCGAGTGGATATAGATGGAGTGATAATGCTACTGGAACTAAAACGTTTAAATGTACTATAACTTCTATCTCATATAGTGTATATCAGAATGGTGCTTGGACTAGTTATGCCGAAAATGGTGCTGCAGCTGGTGTTACAGGTAAATCGTTACCTATTTTGGGAATAAAAATTAAGTTAAATTATCCTGGAAGATTTACCGGTAGTGTTCAATATAAACCATATATACAAAGTACAGGTTGGGCCAGCAGTTATGTGGCGGATAATACACAAGCTGGAAATATATCTGGAGGCAAACGATTAGAAGCTATAAAAATAAAATTGACAAGTAACGCTGCAAGTGCATTTGATATTTATTATAGTGTACATGCACAAACTTATGATTGGCTCGATTGGGCAAAGAACGATGGAACTGCAGGAACAACTGACTTGGCTAAAAGGTTAGAATCAATTAAAATAAAATTGGTACCAAAAGGTGGAAGCGCACCAGGTGCGACTACAAAACCTTATATAGCTGGATAACAGTAAATATATTCTGTTAACAAGAAATCATATGATATGAAAAAAGATTTAATTTCTATCACATGTTGAGAGAAGTATATGAAGAAAAGCAAGTAATTATTTACCTGCTTTTTTACATAGTTAAATATAATTTTTTCGGAGAACATTTCAAAAATTAACACTTATGGCATTATCATAAATTAATAATTAAAAAACAATTGTCATATATTATTTATAATTGTACGATGTATTTAAGAAGCTGATGGTTATGAAAAAAACTATAATAATTGGAGAAGATAACGTTGAAAATTTAATAAATCAAGGTGGATACTATGTAGATAAGAGTAAAATAATAGAAGAAGTATTAAATGATATGTTTATGAGTTTGTCATATATGGACTGTCAGGAGTATTTTTATCAAGCTTATACTTTAGGATTATTTAAATCATTTTTTGACAGTAATGGTTTTATAGTTAAGTCTGGTATAGAAGGTGGTTTAGGTAGATTTGATATATTTGTTAGAAAAATAGATTATAATGTAAGTAAACTTTCGAGATTTGAGAGGATACTGCTTATAATGATGGAAAACAAAAAAAGTAAACTTAAAAGTCTCGCAAAAGGAGATAAGGAGTTAGAGACTATGGTAAAGAAAGTAGAGGATATGTCAAAAGACCCTAATATGGTAAGTTATATAAATGATGAAAATTTAAGACGGATAGCCTATGATATGGATATGGAAGAGTCAAATAAAAAGGGTCATGAAACTGGAATGCAAGAAAAACAAAGAGAAATAGTTAAGAATTTTTTTGTACAAAACGTAGATATTAATATTATATCTAAAGCAACTGGATTATCTATAAAAGAGATAGAAGAGATTGTAAAATAGTTTAAAAAATCACATAGTTCTTTTTATCACTGCATTATCAATTATAAAGTATCTTAATAAATATAAATTATTAAATATGAGTTTGTTAAAATATAAAAGGAGAATTAAAATTTCTTGCATTTTACTAAATAATAGTGTATATTATTATTGTACTTAATTCTTGGAGTTAAAGATTCTCCTTATCTTTATATCTAGGATTTAAGCGGATTATAATTTAAAAGGAGGTATAATTATGGCTTTAACAAAAACTGAAAAAGAGAAGATAGTTAAAAAATATGCTAGAAAAGAAGGAGATACTGGATCTGCTGAAGTTCAAATAGCAATTTTGACAAAAGAAATATCTGATCTTACAGAACATTTGAAAAAGCACAAACACGATTATCATTCTAGAAGAGGACTACTAAAAAAAGTTGGTCATAGAAGAAGTCTTCTTAACTATTTAAAGAAGAAAGATGTTACTAGATATCGTGAAGTTGTTAAAAGTTTAGGACTTAGAAAATAGACACTTTAATAAGTGTCTCTTTTATGAGAATAGATGGAGGATTATATTAATGAAAAAAGTATTCGAGACAAATTTTAGAGGAAGGAATTTAACTGTTGAAATAGGTGGTGTTGCTAAACAAGCTGATGGAGCAGTACTAGTTAGATATGGTGATACTGTCGTTTTATCTACTGTAGTAGTATCTAAAAAAGCTAATTTACTATCTGATTTTTTTCCTCTTATGGTTTTATATCAGGAAAAGTTATATTCAGTTGGAAAAATACCAGGTGGATTTATAAAAAGGGAAGGAAGACCCTCAGAAGCTGCAACTCTTGCAGCTAGAATGATCGATAGACCTATGAGGCCTCTATTTCCAAGTGATTTTAAAAATGAGGTTCAAATAGTAAATACCATTCTTTCTGTGGATCCAGATAATTCACCTGAAATTACTGCCTTATTCGCATCATCTTTAGCTACTTCTATAAGTAAGATTCCATTTAATGGACCTATAGCTGGTGTAAAGGTTGGAAGAGTAGATGGTAAGTTCATTATAAACCCTAATGCTGAAGAATCTGAGATATCTGATATTGATTTAACTGTTGCAGGAACTATGGATGCGATTAACATGGTTGAATCATCTGCTAAAGAGGCTTCTGAAGATGATATGCTTGAGGCTTTAATGTTTGGTCATGAAGCAGTTAAAGAATTAATAGAATTTGAAAATAAAATAGTCTCTGAAATTGGAATGGAAAAGATGGAATATGAAAAATTAGAGATATCAGATGAGTTTAGAGATGAGATTAACAAGTTAATTGAAAAGGATATAGATGAGGCTTTGAGAATAAAAGATAAACTTACAAAGTATTCTAGATTAGATGAGATAAAGGAAAATTTACTCGAAAAATATAGAGATGAGAGTTTAAAAGATGACGAACTAAAAGAACTTTTAACTAAGGTAAGTTTAGTATATTCAGAATCTGAATATAGAATATTTAGAGATATTATTACTAAAGAGAAACTAAGACCGGATGGAAGGGGTATGGAAGAGATAAGACCGCTTTCAGCCGAAGTTGATTTTCTTCCTAGAACTCATGGATCTGCTTTATTTACAAGAGGGGAGACTCAAAGTTTATCTGTAACTACATTAGGTGCTTTAGGTGAGCACCAAATACTTGACGGTTTAGGACTTGAAGACTCTAAGAGATTTATGCTTCACTACAATTTCCCTCAATTTTCAGTTGGAGAAACTGGAAGATATGGAGCTCCTGGAAGAAGAGAAGTTGGTCATGGAGCTTTAGGTGAAAAGGCTTTGCTTCAAGTAATTCCTAGTGAAGAAGAATTTCCATATACTATTAGAGTTGTATCTGAAATATTAGAGAGTAACGGTTCTTCATCACAGGCCAGCATATGTGCGGGTTGTATGAGCTTAATGGCTGCAGGAGTTCCTATTAAATCACCTGTTGCCGGTATTGCAATGGGACTTATATCAAATGGTGATGATTATACAATTTTAACTGATATACAAGGTATGGAAGATCATTTGGGAGATATGGACTTTAAAGTTGCTGGAACAAAAAATGGTATATGTGCACTTCAGATGGATATTAAAATTAAAGGTATTACTAGAGAAATTTTAAAAGAAGCTTTAATACAAGCTAAAAAGGCGAGAGAAGAGATTTTAAATGTAATTACTAATACTATCGAGAAACCTAGAGAAGAAGTTAGTAAATATGCACCTAAGGTTGTCACATTTAACATCAATCCTGATAAGATTAAAGATGTCATAGGTAAAGGTGGAGACACTATTACTAAGATAATATTGGAAGCTAGTCATGTAAATAGTGTAAATGATGTAAATGCGGTTAAGGTTGATTTAGAAGATGATGGAAGAGTTATCATCTATCACTCTGATAAGGATATAATTGAAAAGACTAAAGCAATGATAGAAGATGTTATTAAAGAAGTAGAAGATGGAAAAATATATACAGGTAAAGTTGTAAAAGTTGAAGATTTTGGATGTTTTGTAGAACTATGGCCAGGATGTGAGGGACTTGTTCACGTATCACAACTAGACACAAAAAGGGTTAATAAACCTTCTGATATGGTTAAAGTTGGCGATGATATCATCGTTAAATCTTTGGGGTATGACAGTAAAGGAAGACTTAATCTATCGAGAAAACAGGCGATTAATGATAAACCCGAGTAGATCTATTTTTTGACATGTAAAATAAGGTAAAGTAGTTTACCTTTTTCTTTAACTTTTATTTTATTGATGATATAATTAAAATAGTGGAGTTGATAAAACGTGGCAAAGAGAAAAAAGAGAAAACAGACTAAAAAAGATTCATCATATAAAGTAGAACTTGAAGGAATACTATTACTATTAGTTGCTATTATAGGGTGCTGTCCATTTGGTGTTATGGCTGATCTATTTAAAGGATTTTCAGCATTTTTATCTGGGGCGTGGTATATTGTTCCCCTAATTGGAATAGGGGCAACTGGATTATACATGATAGTTAAAAGACAGATGCCTAATTTTTTAACGTCTAGGCTAGTTGGACTATATATATTCTTTATAAGTATTTTAATTTTATCACATGGAGAATATATTAAAAATTTAGGTGATAAGGGAGTAGAAGCAGGACAAATATTTACTGAAACCATTAACAATTTAATGGGATTTGTAAAACATTCTGAAACTATTCAAGGTGGAGGAATGCTCGGAGCTATATTTGCAGTTATAGGTTATAAACTACTTACATTAGATGGAACTAGAGTTGTCTGTATCGCGCTCATGATATGTGGTTTTGTCATGTTTACTGGTGTATCTATATATGATATTATCGGTAAGATAAAAGAAAAGATTAAATCATCTAAGGAGAAGAAGAACGATCTAGAAGTTAGAGAAGCAGTAGAAGAGGCTGAAGAAGAATATGAGGAAGATAATAAAAAGGTAATAATATCTTCAATTGATGAACTATCTGATATTGAAGTTAAAGAGGAAGAACCTGAAGTTAAGGTTCACATGGATACTAAAGAATATAGAAAACCGCCAATAAGTTTACTTAATGCTCCTAAGATAGATAAGCAAGCTTTAAAATCAAATCAAGATTCTATAAAAGAAAATGTCAAAGCTATTGAAAAGGTAACTAGAGATTTTGGTGTTGATGTTAAAGTAGTTGCAGCAAATATCGGTCCATCTGTAACTCAGTATGAACTTGAGATCAAATCCGGAACGAGACTTTCTAAAATAACCGCTTTAAATAAAGAAATCGCCTTAGATTTAGGGGCTAAAGATGTCCGTATTCAAGCGCCAATTCCAGGTAAGAAAACTGTCGGTATAGAACTACCTAATAAATCAGTTACGCCAGTTGCCGTTAGAGAAATATTAACCGCTTTTAAAAATAAAGAAGATAGTAAATTACTTGCTGCTTTAGGTAAATCAATTATGGGTCAGCCCGTGTGCTGCGAAATTGATAAAACTCCCCATCTATTAGTTGCAGGTTCTACCGGTTCTGGTAAATCAGTATGTATTAACAGTATGATAACATCACTTCTTATGAGAACTAAACCTGATGAAGTTAAATTAGTACTTGTGGATCCTAAAAAAGTTGAACTTTCTATGTATAATGGAGTACCTCATCTACTTACTCCAGTTGTAACTGATCCTAAAAAAGCTAACTTAGTACTTCAAAAAATAGTTAAAATGATGGAAGATAGATATGATCTATTTGAGGGAAGTAAAACTAAGAATATTGCTGGATATAATGCATATATTGAAAAGAAAAATGAATCTTTAGATGAAGATGAGAAGTTAGATAAACTTCCGTATATTGTTGTTATTATCGATGAGCTTGCCGATTTGATGTTAGTTGCTGCAAAAGAAGTTGAAGATTCAATAATGAGAATAACTCAGATGGCAAGAGCTGCTGGAATACATTTAATTGTTGCAACTCAAAGACCATCAACTGATGTAATTACTGGAGTAGTTAAAGCAAATATTCCATCTAGAATATCATTTGCAGTATCTAGTAGTATTGATTCTAGAACTATTTTAGATATGTCTGGTGCAGAAAAACTACTCGGTAAAGGTGATATGTTATTTTTACCACAAGGTGAGAATGTACCAGTCAGAGTTCAAGGTACTTTTATAAGTGATGATGAGATTAAAGCTGTTGTTGATTATACAATTTCTCAGCAAAAAGCTATTTACGATAGCTCTTTAACTCAAGCAGATGAAGATAGAGGAGCAACTACGATGACTGAGAGTGATGATGATTACGAAGAGCCACTTTATAACGAAATTAGAGAGTTTGTAATAACTCAGGGTAAAGCTTCTGCATCTTTACTTCAAAGAAGATTTAGACTTGGATATAATAGGGCTGCTAGGTGTATAGATCTACTTGAAGAAAGAGGAATAGTTGGCCCACCTAATGGTTCAAAACCTAGAGAAGTTTTAGTTAAATTAGAAAAGAAGGAAGATTAACCTTCTTTTTAAATCTACTTTTGTCGAATCTGTTGATAATATAAATAATCATATTAAAATGTTTTTAGGTGATGATATGTTAGATATAGATATCGATTCAAGATATGGAATACTATTTGTAAGACTTTTTGGAAAACTAAATAAGTATACTATGTTTAAACTTAAAGATGAGGTCATGTTTTTAATTGAAAATGCAGGTATAAACAACATTGTAATCAATATTCAAAACCTATACGATATGGATAAAGAGGGTATTAATATGCTTAAAAGATGTTATAAAAGTTGCACTAAAAGTTTAATATGCATAAATTATAGTCAAGTTAATATGATAGAAAATATGAAGTTTACCTTTGATGAAATGTCTGCCTATAATTTGATTAAAATTTAGGAGGATAAGATGAAAGACATTACAGATATAATTATGGATAATGAAGGATTTATATACAGTATAGCAAATAAATTTTCTCACTATAAAAGTAGAGATGATCTGTTTCAAGCAGGATGTATAGGAATGATTAAAGCTTATAATAATTTTGATCCATCAAAAGAAGTTAAGTTTACAAGCTACGCATATCAATATGTATTTGGTGAGATGAGAGATTTAGTTTATAAAGATCACAATGTTAGATTAAATAGCGACCTTATGAGATTAAAAACGAAAGTTGAGAAAGCTAAAGAAATACTTACTCAAAATTTAAAAAAAATACCTACTTCTAAAGAATTAAGTGACTATTTAGAAATAGATTATAAAGTGATTGATCAGATTTTAAACTACTCAGACTCTTATAGTATAGACGAAGTAGTTAAAGATGATTTATCACTTCACGAAATAATACCAGATAAAATGAGTGATATGGATATTCTTGTAAGTTTAAAGTGGGAAATTGAGAAGTTAAAAGAACCTGATAAGAGTATTATGCAAAAGAAGTTTTTTGAAGATCTAACCCAAAGTCAAATAGCTAGTAATTTAGGGCTTTCTCAGGTAGATGTTTCTAGAAGAGAAAAAAAGATATTAACTAAGATTAGAAAATCATTTAATTGACAATTGCTTTCTATTAATCTATAATTATTTTAGGTGAAGGATATGAAAAGAGGATTTACTTTAATAGAACTACTTGCAATTATGACGATACTTGGAGTTATACTTTTAATTGCAGTACCTAGTGTAACTAGTTTAATAAATAATTCTAAAAAAGAATCTTACAAAAGGCAGATAGAGTACATTGAATCTTCAGCTAGAGATTATATGTCAAAAAATTCAATATATCTTCCAGATGAGAATGGTAGTTATTGTATAAATATATCTATTATTAAATCTAATGGTTTTTTGAGAAACGAAGATATAATAGATCCTAGATCTAACACTGTAATTGATGGTTCAGTTAATGTCACCTATAAAAATAATAAGTATGTATATACTTATTATGAAAACGCCTGCGGATAAGGTGTTTTTTTGTAGAATAGGAAAGTCATACTAAATTTTTTGAATGTCCCCTTAACAAACATATGTAATAGTAGTGAATTGTATGTAGAGGTGGATATAAAATGGTTATATATAAAGCATATAAATATAGAATTTATCCAAATGGTAAGCAGATGAATATTATAAATAAGAATATAGGCTCATCTAGATTTGTATTTAATTACTATTTGGATAAGAAAATAAAAGAGTATAAAAGCAATAATAAAAATTTGTCTTTAAAAGATATAAAACACGATTTAGTACTTTTAAAAAGTGAATATAGATGGCTTAGAGAAAATGACAGTATGAGTTTAACTAATTCTCTAGAAGATTTAGATACATCATGGTGTTATTATAGATATATAGACACGAAATTGAGAACGATATGGTATAATATAAAATAGATAAACTTGTTAAATTATCAATTATATTAGACGTAAAAATAGAAAATTTTTTGAAGTGATTTTGTTGTTATATAGTTATATTTACAAAACAAGAAAAAATACTTGATATCCTGAAAATTATTTGGTAATATAATAAACAATTATTTAATAAGTGACTGTATTGTCATCTACTAAACATTAAATAAAATATTATAGGAGGAGATAAAATGCCTGATAATCATGTCTTAAAATTAACTAAAATGTTAAAAAATCTTTTAGAAAGTGAAAAATATCAAGATGAATATACATTGATTAAAGAAACCTATTTAAATGTTGTTAAATTATATGAAAACAAAGATGATGTAACTTCCGATGATTTAGATAACATAAATGAAAATATTAAATATCTAGATATGAAATATGACGACTTATTTGACTTAGTTAATTTATATGATCCAATTAGAATCAATTTTAAAAAAGTTATTCAAGAAAAAAAAGTAAAAAAAATTAGAGAAGAAAATAAAAAAAAGAGGGAGGAAAAGTAAATGGATATTGATAAAAGTATTATAAAAGACATGGAATATGATCCGTCAAGAGACAGATATATTGGTAAAGATGGTAGTGAATTAAAAGTAACTCCATATTCAGATGGAACAGGGTATAAAATTGATTATTATAGACAAACCACTTATGGTGGAACTGTGCATGATTCAACACACGTAAAAACAGATTTAAATGAAAAATGGACTAGAACAGATAATGATAGGAGTAGTGGATCTCAAAGTAAAAGTTCAGGTACAGGTTGTTATTTAACAACTGCATGCATGCAACATTATGCTGAAGAATTTGATGATAATTGTTATGAATTAACAACATTAAGATGGTTTAGGGATACATTTGTTACAGAAGAAGATATTGCTCATTATTATGAAATTGCACCTTCTATTGTTGAAGCAATTAACAAAATTCCTGGTTGTGAAAAAATTTATAATTATATATACGAAAATGTAATTGATGAATGTGTAAAAGCAATAGAGCAAGGAGATTATAAATTTGCATATAATAGATATAAAAATAGTATTTTAGCTTTTGAAGAAGAATATGTAACTCCATCTTTAAAAAAAGGAAAAAGCAAAGTATTACCTATGCCAAGTCCATTATTTGCATAATAAAATTTTAATAAATAAAAAACGAAAATTCATCACTCACACCTACGATTGTTGAATTTTAGCTTTAGACCTTATCTTTGACGATAAGGTAACACACTATGATATTAGCAGAGCCAATATCAGTGTACAAAAGTGAAAGCCCCTTTTAAAAACCCATAAAGCAACATTTATTATAAGCCTACGGTTGCGTATGACATGAGATATGTGTATTACGTGAGCAAAAATACCAATGTTATCGATGACATCGCTGTGGATGATTCACGCGGTGTCCGCCCTGTTCTCTATCTATCATCTAATATCACACTTACAGGAACAGGAACAGATTCATCTAATGCATTTACTATTTCATAAGATAATTAGAATAACTAGGAAATATATATTAATATGTTTCCTTTTTATTATGCTTTATAATTTTATTTGTATAAAGCCTAAAAAAATATCCATAATAATTTTGAGGCGATGAAATGACAGATAAATATCAGAAAATAGTTGAAAGACACACTCCTGAAGAGAATGTTATGGTAAATGCAATAATTGCTTTTATAACTGGAGGTATAATGGGAATTATTGGACAGTTACTAATAGACTTTTACTCATCTTACATGCATATTCCATCTAAAGAAGCTACTGTATGCATGCTTATTACATTAATCTTTATGTCATGTCTACTTACTAGTTTAGGTTTTTTTGATAAATGTGTTAATTTTTGTAAATGTGGACTTATAATACCTATAACTGGATTTGCTCATGCTACACAAAGTGCGGCTTTAGAATATAGAAAAGAAGGTTTAGTTATGGGGCTTGGGGCTAATATGTTAAAGTTATCTGGAGCAGTTATAATATATGGGATAATTGGAAGTTTTGTCTTCAGTTTAATTAGAACGTTGGTGGGAATTATATGACGGTAAAGTTTAACAATTCTTACATAAATGAAACTGCTACTATAGTAGGTCCTTATGAAGGTAAAGGACCTTTAAAAAAATACTTTGATTATATTTATGCTGAACTTTATTTTAATGAAAAGACTTGGGAACAGGCTGAGATGAAAATTATAGATCAGGCTATAAATATAGTAAAAGAAAAATCTAATCTAACTAATGTCGATTTACTTATAGGTGGTGATTTGTTAAATCAATTAGCTCCTTCTAATTATGCGGCTAGTAAGTTTTATACTCCTTATGCTGGTATATATGCGGCTTGTGCAACAAGTACATTAGGTTTAATTATCGCATCTAATTTTATCGAAAATGGAATGGCAAAAAACATAATTACATTTACATCTTCTCATAATAACGGAGCGGAAAAGCAATATAGATATCCTGTAGAGTATGGTGGACCTAAACCTAAAACTACGACATTTACTTCCACAGGAGCGGCTGCTGCTTTAGTTTCTAGTAATAAATCAAATATTAAAATAGAAAGTGGAACTATTGGAAGAGTAGTGGATTCTAACGTTAAAAATATATTTCACATGGGAGCTGTTATGGCTAAAGCAGCAGCTGATACTATAAATAAACATTTAAAAGATTTAAAAAGAAGCATAAATTACTATGATTTAGTTTTAACTGGTGATTTAGGAATATATGGAAAAGAGATACTTAAAGATTATTTAAAAGAAGAGTATAGTATAGAACTGGAAAACTATAATGATACCGGTACTATGATTTATGATGTAGAAAATCAAGAAGTATATGCAGGAGCCAGTGGTCCAGCGTGCGCACCTTTAGTTACATATAGTTATATATTTAATTTGATGAAAAAGAAAAAATTAAAAAGAGTATTATTAGTTGCGACAGGCGCTTTAATGAGTCCAAGTTTAACTAATCAAAAGTTAACCTTACCTGCAATAGCGCATGCTGTTAGTTTGGAGGTTATTAAATGATATATTTAAATGCATTTCTATTTTGCGGTTTTATATGTATGCTTGGTCAGATAATATTAGATAAGACCAATTTAACTCCTGGCCATATAACTATAATATTTGTAATTGTTGGAACATTTTTAGATGTATTTAACATATATGATAGATTAGTTTTGTGGGCTGGTGGGGGAGCTTTAGTTCCGATTACCAGTTTTGGTCATATGCTTACTCATGGGGCTATAGAAGGATATAATGAAGGAGGAGTGTTAGGTTTATTTACGGGAACATTAAATTTAACTTCTGCTGGTATATCAGCAGCTATAATCTTTTCATTTTTCTTTTCCTTAGTATTTGAACCTAAAGATTAAAAAACTTTCCAATTTATAGGAAAGTTATTTTGTGTGAATGTCAATTTGATTATATGGTATTTCAATATTGTTTTCTTCTAAAGTTTTAATAATTTGACAAATAGAGTCTCTTCTAGTTTGTGGTTTAGTTACTGGATTGCACCAAATTCTGATTAAGTAGCCCATGTTTGATTCTTTTAAGTTGTTTATTCCTCGGTATTCACATTTATCTATTTTAACGTTTTCTCTAATGTTATCTAGACACTTTTGAACTATATTTTCTGCATCTGTTTTAGACATTTCAAATGATAGGGGTACTTCTATATCTAACTGCCTTGATACTACTTCAACTTGTTCTATATTTCTATTGGCAATTGATATTACATTTTGATCTATAATACTTTTAATTTTAGTTGTCTTAAGTCCTATTATGACAACTTTACCTTCGTATTTACCATATTTAATAACATCTCCAACTTTAAAGTAGTCATCTGATAGTATGCTGAAACCTCTTATTATGTCTTTAAGAGCATCTTGAATGGCAAGACCTATTACTACGCTGGCTATTCCAAGTCCTGCAAGCATACCAGATACATTAACACCATTTAACTGTAGAACTATTAAAACAGTTATTATCAAAAAGACATATCTTAGTGCGCTGCTCATCATTCTGATGTATGTTTCACTTTTACTACTTATCATAAATTTGCCTTTTCGGTTGTTGATTAATTTAATGAGTATGTTGTATAAAATTAGACTAACTATAATTACTATACCTGAGTTAAACATTTTAGTTATAAATTCGTTATTAAATACTTTTTCAAACATTTTCACACCTCTTAACTATATGATAACATATTTAAATTATTTATTGACAATTATTTTTAAATTATTTATAATAATTTACACATTTATATGGAGGGTTTGTAAAATGACATATAATGAATATAAATTTTTTGAAAAAGATGAAAAGAAATATGAACTTAAAAATAATAGAGAATTTTTAACTTGGTTTTTGAACTCCATAGATAATGGAGTTAAACCTAATCATTATACTAAATTTGATGATTTTGAAGGGTTAATTGATAGTATTGTTAAGTGGTATGAGCTTAAATATCCAGGGTATATATTAAAACCTTATCATGGTAATATTATGGCTGATAAATTAAAAGATCTTCCAAATATTTCTGATAAGTTAGATAGTGAACAATTTTTATATAGACTTCCTTTTAAACAGATGTGGCTTATGGTACCTGATTTTGAATGTAGTTATCTATGCTTAAAGGGAGAGAAAGAGAAGTCTAATTTTGAATTTAGTTATGATCTGTTTTTTGATTCTGAAACTGGTATTGTTGATTATAGTAATATTTCAGATTTTAAAGATCTTTCTTTAGAGGAAGTTTTATATCTATTAAAAAAACATAAAAGCTGCGTTAACTATAGTGAACTTGAAAAAACACTAGACAACTATTACTTTAAAATTGAGCTTAGACATAAACTCCTCGAACTTGCTGCACTAAAGATTCTATATAAATCTGAAAGTAGAGATTTAGGGTTTCAAAGTCCTCATATGGGATATGCTAGAGCTAAACATTTTATAGATGAGTTTAATGGTGAGTTTGGACTACTTTTAACATCTGATGAAATAGATAAGTTATATCGAGAATTTTTATTGGATGAGGAGAGGTTAGATGTAAATAAAACTAAAATGAAGGTGCGTTAATCCTTTATTTTTTATATAGCATTGACAAACAATTGTTCTGGATGTAAAATTATGATTGACATATATGATATAATAATTCGAAAAGGAGATATAAAAATGGATGAGATAATTATAAAAGGTGCGAAAGAGAACAATTTAAAAAATATAGATATTAATTTACCTAAAGATAAATTAATAGTTATGACTGGTGTTTCAGGTTCTGGTAAGAGTAGTTTAGCTTTTGATACTATATATGCGGAAGGTCAGAGAAGATATGTCGAGAGTTTAAGTGCTTATGCAAGACAGTTTTTAGGCGGCTCAGAAAAGCCGGATGTCGACAGTATTGAAGGTTTATCGCCATCTATCAGTATAGATCAAAAAACTACTAATAAGAATCCTAGAAGTACTGTCGGAACAGTTACAGAGATATATGACTATTTGAGGCTTTTATATGCGAGAATTGGTGTTCCTTACTGTCCAAATCATCATATACCGATTTCGTCACAATCAATTGAAGAGATGGTAAATGACGTATTAGAGTTGGAAGAGAGAACTAAAATAAGGGTATTGTCTCCTGTTATAGCTGAGGCTAAAGGAACTCATAAAGATTTAATTGACAATCTTAGAAAAGAAGGGTATGTGAGAGCTTTAATAGACGGAGATGAACGTGATTTATCAGACGACATTACTTTAGAAAAAAATAAAAAACACACAATTGAAGTTGTTATAGATAGACTTATCATTAAAAGTGATATAAGAAGTAGACTGTATGAGAGTATGGAAGCTGCGGTTAAATTAGGTGACGGTAAAGTTATAATAGACATAATTGGTAAAGATAGAATGCTTTTATCTGAAACTTATGCATGTCCTTATTGTAACTTTTCACTTCCAACACTCGAGCCTAGAATGTTTTCCTTTAATGCACCTTGGGGTGCGTGCAGTGAATGTAAGGGTTTAGGTATTAAATACAAAATTGATGAGGATTTAATTATACCTGATAAAAGTAAGTCATTAAATGACGGAGCTATTGTAGTTATAAGTGATGATAATAATATAACCAATACCAATTTGGAAACTGCCTGCAAACATCACAAAATAGATATGGATAAACCTGTAAATAAGCTAACTAAAAAAGAGTTAAACATTGTATTTTATGGTTCTAATGATTTACTAACTTTTAATTATGTAGCTAAGAACGGAAATAAGAGAACAACTAAGGGATATTTTGAAGGAATAATAACTAATTTAGAGAGAAGATATATGGAAACTAAAAGCACTTGGATCAGGCAGTGGATAGAAAATTACATGACTGAACTTAAGTGTCCAAAGTGTCACGGCTCTAGACTTGATGACAGCGTATTATCAGTACTTATTGGAAAGAAAAACATATATGAAATGACTGAACTTTCCATTGGAAAATTATATGATTTTTTATCTAAATTAAAACTAAATAAAGAACAAAAAGAGATATCTGATTTGATAGTTAAAGAAATTAGTTCAAGATTAAAGTTTTTAATTAATGTGGGACTTGAATATCTAACTTTATCAAGAGAGGCTAAGACACTTTCTGGAGGAGAAGCACAGAGAATAAGACTAGCTACTCAAATTGGTTCTAGATTAACAGGTGTATTATATGTGCTTGATGAACCTTCTATAGGACTACATCAGAGAGATAACAATAGACTTATAAAATCTCTACTTGAAATGAGGGATTTAGGCAATACTTTAATTGTCGTTGAACATGATACTGATACTATGCTTGCTGCCGATTATTTAGTCGATATCGGACCTAAGGCTGGGGTTCACGGTGGTGAAGTTGTAGCTAAAGGAACACCAAAACAGGTTATGGGAAATAAAGATAGTTTAACAGGTAAATATTTAACTGGAAAATTAAAAATAGACGTACCTTCTAAAAGAAGAGTAGGTAATAAAAAGAGTATAGAAATACTTGGGGCTAGCGAGAATAATCTAAAAAATATTAAAGTAAAATTTCCTCTAGGTAAATTCATATGTGTAACTGGTGTATCTGGATCTGGAAAATCAACTTTAGTAAATGAAATACTTTTTAGAGCAGTATCTAACAATTTATATAAATCAAAAGTAAAACCAGGCAAATTTAAAAAAATTAAAGGTTTAGAAAATATAGATAAAGTTATAGATATTTCCCAGGCACCTATCGGAAGGACTCCTAGGAGTAATCCGGCGACTTATACAGGAGTATTTGACGATATAAGGGATGTATTTACTGAAACTAAAGAGTCTAAGATGAGAGGTTATGATAAGGGTAGATTTTCATTCAATGTCAAAGGTGGAAGATGTGAAGCGTGCTGGGGTGATGGTGTTAAAAAAATTGAAATGCATTTTTTGCCTGATGTCTATGTACCTTGTGAGGTATGTCATGGAACACGTTATAATTCTGAAACTTTGCAGATTAAATATAAAGGTAAGAATATATCTGAAGTATTAGATATGACTGTTGAAGAGGCTTTAAAGTTTTTTGAAAATCACGTTAAAATTAAAAACAAATTACAAATGCTTATGGATGTAGGATTATCCTATATTAAATTAGGACAATCAGCTCCAACTCTCTCTGGAGGAGAAGCTGCTAGAATAAAACTTGCTAAGGAACTACAGAAAAAACCAACTGGTAAGAGTTTATTTATTTTAGATGAACCTACTACTGGTCTTCATACTGATGACATTAAAAAACTTATAAAAATTCTAGATAGAATTGTTGACAATGGTGATACAGTAATAGTCATTGAACATAATTTAGATGTAATTAAAGTTGCAGATTATATTATAGATTTAGGCCCTGAAGGTGGAGATGAAGGTGGAAATATAGTTGCTACAGGAACTCCAGAGAATGTAGCTAACTGCCTAGATAGTTATACTGGAAAATATTTAAAACCTTATTTAAATAATTAAAAAACATCTCGTTAGTGAGATGCTTCAGACTGTTGACAAATAGGTATATTAATTTACTTATTTGTCTTTTTTATAGAAAAAATCTAAAAAATACAACATGCCTAGTATGTTTTTTATACTAGGCATAGTGATGATAGGCAAACTTTTTCAAATTCATACATGCA
>JAFWHR010000004.1 GCA_017511945.1 Bacilli bacterium
TAATCTTTCCATTAATTTATCACCTTTACATATCTCATCCATCTGTTTCTTACTTTCAGCAGCCAGTAACATCAAAAATGGATTTTCCTTTCTCTTATCTCCATGATACCATAACTTCTTATAATAATCCATATTGATGTGGACTATCTCAAATATGTCATCATTTACTTTATTATGTGATTTATCATCAGAAATGTGACAAGTTATATTCTTTCTATTACTTATGTCAAAGTTAAGATATTTATTTAAATTCCAAGATATATTTAACTGTATGTGTTTATCTACATTTGTATAACTTTGTTTTTTTATAACTGAAGAAGAGATTAGTTTACAAAAGTATAAAAGATTTCTATTAGGTAGTTCCTCTTTATATCCATGATTAATCTCTACATTTATTATGCCTCTATCAGTTTCGAGTATTAAATCTAAATATTTTTTCCTTTCATTTTTACTCTCTACAGATAGTTCAGTACTATTTTTTCGTATTTTATTAACTTTTATATAAAGTGTCTCCTCAAGTAATCTTTTTAAACTCTCATCAGTATTAAAAGTGTTTTTAAAAATGATATCATTAGATAGACCGTAAAAACTCTTTCTCATAACATCTCCAATCTAAGAGGAATAAACAGTCCTCTATATATAACATTCAATATGAAAATGTCCTTTTCCTTTTTTTGTAATAATTTTTAAGTGTAAAAAGAGTGTAAAAAAATAAATATTTAACTGTTTATTTAAAAAATGCTTTTCCTTTTTGTATGTTTTTGCTAAACTTATATTATAAGGTAGAAGATAACAAACAAACTACTTAAAGTAGAAGTGTTATCTAAAACTTTCAGAAAGAATGGAGGAAAAATATGAGAAAAAGTGAAAGGGATAAGAGGAATTATCTAATAATAGGACTGTGTGCGGTTCTAGTAGTTATGGTAGTGGGATTTGCCGCATTTAGTAGTCAGCTACAAATTAATGGTACATCTGAGATATCAAGTAACTGGGATGTGCATATTAAAGATAATGGTGTAACTTATAAAAATGCGGTTGATGCAACAAGCACTTTAGCAGAAAAGACAAGTAATTTAGTTGCAACATTTGCATGTAATTTAATTACTCCAGGAAAATCAACTATATCATATGATGTAGTTGTAGAAAATAAAGGGACTTTGAATGCTAAATTAGATAGTATAAATCTAACAGGAGGAAATAGTGCGATAGCAGTAGTAACGTCTCCAACAAATGCATCACTAAGTACATCACCTATAGTACTTGCACCAAATGATGAGACAACAATAACAGTAACAGTATCATATAATGATATTAATACTCAGCCAACAGGATCAGGACTAACAACTAATATAACAGCACAATTAAACTTCTCACAGACAAATGATTCACCAGTTCCTGCAACTCCAACACGCACTATAGATCAAACCTTTGTACCTCAGTACTACGAATATCATACCGACGATGATGGCTTTGTTCAAGTTGGAGAGCCTGCTATTACAGCTAACTGGGTACAAGATTCAACTGAACTTACAGGAAGAAATTACTTTTTAGGCCATGATGTTGAAAATGGAAATGTAACTGCTAACTATGCGTGTTTTGTCATAAATAATACACAGTATTGTATGCGAGGAAAAGATGGGACTTCGGGAACTAATTATTTTATTCAAAATAAAGCACTTTTGGGAACATTAAGAGATGCAGGAACAATAACTTGTGACTTTTTAACTGATTCATTTGCTTCGTGTAGTAGTGGTGGCCTTATAAATATGGATGCTAATTCGGATGGCTGGGCTGGTGCTATAGGTGTTTCTGACAGTATTGAATGTTATGCTAATGAAGACGGTTCTAGTTGCGTAGAATTCGAATTTGAAAATGATGAAGTGGAAGAAGAAGAATAAATTAATTAGTATGATTTGAACGAAATATAATCTAGTTTTATAGAATTTATGCAAGATTGGCTTGGAGAAGTTTATTAGAAGAAGTGGCATTTGTTTCTGAAAATGTACAGGGACATCAAGATGATGAGTGTAAATGATCTCATCATTTTTAATGTAAATGCTTTATAAAAAATACTTTATAATTATAAAAAAAAATGATATACTTATTATGGAGGGAAAATTAATGGAAAGTAAAATAATGCCAAAGGTATTTGGATGGATGTTTATAGGCTTACTTTTGACTTTTGTTACTGGTTATTATGTATCTGTTCATCCATTTACAGCAGAAAAGTTAATGAGTGGAAATACTTATTTGATTTTAGCTATAGTTGAAATTATTTTAGTTTTAGTTTTAGCAGCTAGAATAACTAAGATGCAACCTACGACAGCTAAGATAGTATTTATAATTTATTCAGTTTTAAGTGGTTTAACTTTTAGTAGTATATTTTTAACTTATAAATTTGAATCGATTATATATGTCTTTTTAGCTACATCACTACTGTTTGGCCTGTTTGCCTTTTTTGGGATGGTTACTAAAATCGATTTAACTAAAATAGGTTCTTATTTTATAATTGGACTTATCGGTGTGATTATTGTTTCTGTTGTAAATGTTTTCTTACATAATTCAGTAGTTGATTTGCTTATATCAGTTGTCATCGTAATTATATTTGTCGGTTTAACTGCTTATGATGTCCAAAAAATTAAAAGGTTAGAGTCTTCTGGATTAATACCTATAGAGAATTTAGCTATATATGGAGCACTTGAGTTATATTTAGATTTTATTAACATTTTTGTTGAATTACTTAGAATATTTGGAAAAAATAATGATTAAAAGACTTTGAAATAGGAGCACTAGTAAGATTTTAAGTTATTTAGAGAGAAAGTGGCTTGGTGAAAACTTTTTAACTTATCTTATGAACTTACCTATGAGTTTTTTTACAAATTGTAAAACGTTTGTTACGTTATAACTATAGAGATTCATAAGTATTATGATAAAGTAAGGTGGTACCGCGAGATAATTCGCCCTTACAATTCATGATACTTTTTTAGGAGGATAAAATGGAGATATTATATACATTTTTAATTTGCTTTATTATAATATATGGAATTTACTATTTGGTTATTATAAGAAGAAAAAAAGGTATGGAGAGTTTTAAAAAGGGTAAACAATTAGAGTTTTTTAAAACTGTATACAAGATTAATGAAAAAAAGATAGATATTAAGAAGTTTGCCAATAGTTTAGCTTTGACTAATGCTTTTATAATGTCTTTAGTAATATCTATTATTGAACTTATTGATAATACTATTTTAAAGATGCTTACAGGTTTTGTGTTACTTATAGTACTTATGGTTTTGTTTTATAAAGTACTTGGAAATTACTATAAGAAGAAAGAAGGTAAATAGGATGTATGATCATAAAAAAATAGAAAAAAAATGGAGAGATTATTGGAGAGATACCAAAACTTTTAAAACTGATTTGAGGGATTTTTCTAAACCTAAATATTACGCTTTAGATATGTTTCCTTATCCATCTGGAGTTGGTTTACATGCCGGTCATCCTGAAGGGTATACGGCTACTGATATTGTAAGTAGAATGAAGAGAATGCAGGGGTATAATGTTCTTCACCCTATGGGATGGGACGCTTTTGGACTTCCTGCTGAGCAATTTGCTATAAATACAGGTAATCATCCATCAACGTTTACAGAGGAAAACATTAAAACTTTTAAGGAACAATTGTATTTACTTGGTCTATCTTATGATTGGGATTTGGAGATTGCAACTTGTGATCCGAAATACTATAAATGGACTCAGTGGATATTTAAACAGTTATATAATGATGGACTTGCTAAAGAAGTTGAGATGCCTGTCAATTGGTGCGAGGAACTTGGAACTGTTCTTGCTAATGATGAGGTAATAAATGGTAAAAGCGAAAGAGGAGGATATCCTGTTGTTCGTAAAATGATGAAGCAGTGGGTTATAGACATTCCTAAGTATGCAGAAAAGTTATTGAGTGGACTTGATGAAGTTGATTGGCCTGAATCTACTAAAGAAATTCAAAGAAACTGGATAGGTAAGAGTGTAGGAGCACACATAACTTTTAAAGTTAAGGGTATGAATGAGGAATTTAAAGTTTTTACAACTAGATGTGATACTTTGTATGGAGCTACTTACTGTGTTTTATCTCCAGAGCATCCTCTAGTTGATAAAATTACAACTAATAATGATGAAGTTAAAAAATATAAAGAGATTTGCGCGTCTAAATCTGATTTAGAGAGAACGGAACTTAATAAAGATAAAACTGGAGTGTTTACAGGTAGTTATGCGATTAATCCCGTTAATGGAAAAGAGATACCTATTTGGATTAGTGACTATGTTTTAATGAGTTATGGAACTGGGGCTATTATGGCTGTTCCTGCCCATGATGAGAGAGATTATGAGTTTGCCAAAAAGTTCGGTTTAGATATTATTCCTGTAATTGAAGGTGGTGACATATCTAAAGAAGCTTACACTGGTGATGGTGTTCACATCAATTCTGAAATATTAAACGGTCTTGGTAAAAAAGATGCAATTGATAAAATGATTAAATATTTAGAAGATGAGAAAATAGGAAGTAAACATACTAGTTATAGAATTAGAGATTGGATATTTGCTCGTCAGAGATATTGGGGAGAGCCAATTCCCATAGTTCATTTTGATGATGGAAGCAAAGATGCTTTAGATGATGAGGATTTACCTTTAGTTTTACCTGAACTTGAGGATTATTCACCTTCAAAAGATGGATCTAGTCCTTTAAATAAAGCTTCTGATTGGGTCAATATAGATTATCATGGTAAAAAAGGTAAAAGAGAGACATCTACCATGCCTGGATCTGCTGGATCGTCTTGGTACTTTTTAAGGTATATAGATCCTAATAATGATAAAGAGTTTGCTGATAAAGATCTTCTTAAACATTGGATGCCTGTCGATTTATATGTAGGTGGTCCTGAGCATGCAGTTGGTCATTTACTTTATTCTAGAATGTGGAATAATTATCTATATGATAAAGGTCTTGTACCTTATAAAGAGCCTTTTAAAAAGTTGGTTCATCAAGGTATGATACTCGGTTCAAATGGAATTAAAATGGGTAAGAGATATCCTAAGTATTCAGTTAATCCAAACGATATTGTCGATAAGTATGGTGCGGATACACTTAGATTATATGAAATGTTTATGGGACCGCTAGAAGCTGATAAACCTTGGAGTGATAGTGGAGTAGAGGGTTCTAGAAGGTTTTTAGATAGAGTTTATAGATTATATACTGAAGGTAAGATTAAGGATGCTGAAAATAATAATTTAGAAAAGATCTATCATCAAACTGTTAAAAAAGTAACTAATGACTATGAGACTTTGAACTTTAATACAGCTATAAGCCAGATGATGATTTTTATAAATGCAGTTTATAAAGAGGATGTATTTCCTTTAGAATATGCCTTAGGTTTTATTAAACTTTTGTATCCTATTTCTCCATTTATTTCTGAGGAAATTTGGAGTATACTTGATCATGATAATACTATAACTTATGAACCTTGGCCTAGTTATGATGAGGCTAAAACTATTGAGAGTAGTGTAGAGATGGCAGTTAGTGTAAATGGTAAACTAAGAGCAACTATTAATGTAGAAAAAGACATGGATAAAGATGAGGTATTAGATATTGCCAGAAGTAATGAAAATGTTCAAAGACATCTAGAGAATAAAGAGATAGTTAAAGAAATCTTTGTACCAAATAAAATAGTCAACTTTGTAGTTAAGTAAGAGTTTGTGTGTATAAAAGATTGATTAGTTTTTTTATAAATTGTAAAAAAAAAGTCATAGCTTTGTTGTTTATGGCTTTTTTCGTTATTTTAAATATTGATAAACTGGTGTATTTTTAAGTGATTCGGTAAATGAATCTACTATTTTTATCATTTCTTCTTCATTTAAAGGAGTATAGGTGTTATTAAAATCTATTGGCTTAGTTTTATTATCTTTTATGTTAATGTCCAGTGTTGTCTCATATTTGTTATTAATTAGTAGTTTTATATTGTTACTATTATAATTAAACATCCCTTTTACATCTTTTATGTTGTAGTCAAAGGTTATTTTATCTTTACTATTTTCATGTACTGTTAAGTGTCCTATTAATTTTTTATCTTCTATTATGTTTATTTCATTTTTGTTATTTAAAAGTTCACCTTTAACAATTAGATTTTTATAATTTAGTTCAAATCCATTTCCTCTATAGTAATGTAGGTTATTTAAATCAAGTCCTGAAAACATTCCATCTTTAACATATATATTTATCTCTTTATCAATGTTATTTATAATTGTTTTATAGTCTAAATTATAATTATTAAATAATTCTTTAAACTGTTCATCTTTATGTAGTTCATCATATATATTTTTAATGTCATTTTCATTTTTGTTATAGGTTAGTTTGATCAGTTTAACTTTTTTTCCATTTATAATTTTAGTTACTATTTTTTTAGAAAAGTTTTCATTACTTAAATTTTGTTTTATCGTTTTAGATAGTTTTTTAACTAAATAGTTTACATCAATTTTTTTAACATTTACACCATTATCTAATGATCCATATTTTATTATGTTTTCGTGATTAGAAAATTTGTGATATAAATCTTTATCTTTGATAAATAATTCATAACTATATTCGTTATTAAAAGAATCTTTCATATATAATTTTGTATTAAATATCTTATCAATATTACTGCTAAGTCCAAAAGAGTAATCATTAAACTCTTTTAAGTTTGGATTATTTGTATTCATTTTAAAATTTATATCATAAGAACTATTGTAATTTATACTTGTAACAATGTTTGATACGTAATCTATTGATTTATTAAAGACGTCTTTTGGATTTATTAGGAAGGTATCTCTTATGTATGGAAATAATATTAATAATGTGGAAATAACAAAGATTATTGTAATAATAATTTTAAGTTTTATACTTTTTTTAATGTTAACTTTTTCAAATACAGTGGTTTTATCTAGTGAGAGAATTTCTGTTTTATCCATACTACTCAGCTCCTAATACTATAGAATTATTTTACCATTAATAATGTATAATATTTTATTTTAATTTAATTTTTATATCATATTATGTATAGCGAGTGTCTAGTTAAAAGTGATTGACATTGATTTAAACATATGATAAATTATTATTAGTTGATGTGGATGAATGATTAGTAGGTTTTTAACTGGTAATAAAAGAAAACTGATGGGTGATGCGAATCAGTCAAGGTTAAAAAGTGAAATACATCATTTGAAGTCAAATCGGTTCTCTTCCGTTATAAAGGGGTAAGTTGCATAGTAATTCTATGAAGTAAGGTGGTACCGCGATGTTTTCGTCCTTACATTTATAGAATTTTTTTTATAAAATGGAGGTTATTATGGAAATAGGAAAGTATATTGATCACACTAATTTAAAGATGGATGCAAAAGAAGAAGATATAGTTAAACTTTGTGAAGAGGCTATAAAATATGGGTTTGAAAATGTATGTGTGAATCCGTGTTATGTAAAACTTGCGAAAGGAATTTTAAAGGATACTAATATAGGGGTATGTACTGTAGTTGGATTTCCTGTAGGTATGAACACTCCTAAGGTAAAATCTTTTGAGGCTATTGATGCAATTGAAAATGGAGCAGATGAGATCGATATGGTTATCAATGTCGGCGCTTTAAAGGATAAGGATTATGATTATGTCAAAAAGGAGATTGAACTTATAAGAGATGATATTGACGGAAAGGTTTTAAAAGTTATTATAGAAACGTCTTTATTAACTAAAGAAGAGATAAAGAAGATGACTGAGATTTGTAACGAAACCTTTGTTCACTTTATTAAAACTAATACTGGATTTGGTAAAAGGGGTGTTAGTGAAGAAGATATAGATATTATAAATAAATATAAAAATGATTTACTTAAGATTAAAGCATCTGGAAATATAAAAGATTTTAAATTTATGAATAAACTTATTAGTAAAGGAGTTTCTAGAATAGGAACTAGCAGTAGCGTAGATATAATAAAAAATATGGAGGAGATAAAATGAAATTATATGAAGAGTTAAAATGGAGAGGTTTAATTAAAGATGAAGCAGGAGATGATTTAAAAGATAAACTCGATAACGAAAAGGTTACTTTTTATTGGGGAACTGACCCATCAGCTGATTCACTTCACATAGGACATTATTCGTCTTTACTTACGGCTAAGAGACTTGCCAAAAGAGGTCATCATCCTATTTTATTAATAGGTGGGGCAACTGGAATGATAGGTGACCCTAGACCTACTTCTGAAAGAGAAATTCAGTCAAAAGAAGTAATTAAAGAGAATACTTTAAAGATAAAAAAACAAGTTGAAGATATATTTGATGGAAATGTCGAAGTAGTTAACAATTATGATTGGACAAAGGATATAAACATTTTAGATTTTTTAAGGGATATTGGTAAACATGTAAATGTCAACTATATTATTAATAAAGATATCATTAAAAGAAGATTAGATACTGGTATTACTTTTGCGGAGTTTACTTATACATTACTACAAGGGTATGATTTTCTTCATCTTTATGAAAGTAAAAACTGTATTATGCAAGTTGAGGGGTCAGATCAATGGGGTAATATAACTACTGGAATTGAGTTAATTAGTAAAAAGTTAAATAAAAAAGCATATGCTTTTACAATGCCTTTAATATTAGATTCAAATGGAAAGAAGTTTGGTAAGTCTGAAGGTAATGCTTTATGGCTTGATAAAAGTAAAACTTCCAGTTATGAAATATATCAGTATTTGATAAACTCTTCCGATGAAAAGGTTGAAGAGTATTTAAAAGTATATACATTTTTAAATAAAGAGGAAATTGAGAATATCATGAATGATCATTTGAAAAGTCCTGAGAAGAGGCTTGCTCAAAAGACTTTAGCTAGAGAATTAATTAAAGATCTAAGAGGTGAGGATGAAGCTAAAAGGGCGGAGCAAATATCCGAGAGTTTATTTAAAGGAAGAGTTAAAGATTTAACGAAAGAAGAGATAGAAGTCGCTTTTAAAAATGTAAGTACATTTAGCATAGAAAATGATATTAATATTTTAGATATGCTTACAAGTTCTAAAATAGCTTCTAGTAAAAGAGAGGCTAGAGAGTTTGTAAGTGCCGGAAGTATAACGATAAATGAAAGTAGAATAACTGATTTAGAATTTACTGTTTCTAAAGATATTGCAATTGATGAAGAAATATTAGTAGTTAGAAGAGGTAAGAAGAAGTACTTTCTTGGAAAAATAAAAAACTAGGGTTATCTAGTTTTTTTATATATTATCTTTGTTAAGGGGCTATTAAACAGTACCTTTTCAAAGTTACTTATTTTCTTTTCATCATCACTTCTTTTAATTATTTCATATAGTTTTAATTTGAGTTTATAATAGTCTTTCATGTCAGTTGGCGTTATTAGTTTTGTAAGGTTATCAAGTTCATTAATGACATAGAAAAATTCATATCTATTTCCATATTGGCAAAAGGATTTATATACTGAATTTATATCATTATGGAAATATGCATATTGCATATCAGAAGGGTTATCAAAAAAACATTCTAACAGTTTTACAATTTCCACATTTAATTTATAAGATTTTGATTTTTTACCACCATAAAATATCCTAGAATTTAAAAGTTCAGTATATCCTTCATTTAGTCCTGTTCCAAAATTTGTAAATGAACTATCGTTATTACAGTTAATTATATTAAAACCACATAAATGAGGATTAAAGTAGCTAGTACTTGCCATGTGTAAAAATTCGTGACTGAGAACGTGTTTTTCATTAAAGATAATATTGATTTTATTTTTAAAGGCATCATAATAGCCTAATGTTATATCATCGGTAAATATTTTTAATAAATCTTTAAAAGTTCTTCTGTTTTCTAGTTTAATACTTACCAAATTAAATAAACTGTATTCTAAGTTTTCTGGATTTACATAATTTACAAATTTACTGAATATATCTTTTAGTTCTTTTGGATAGTCAGTGTCTAGTAATTCCTCATAATATAAAATATCCTTAATACTTCTTTTTGGAAATGATGAAACTGATAGGATTATATCATTAAAGCCATATTTATAAAGTTTATAATTGTTTTTCCTATTACTTTTTTTAAAACAATTTTTACTAATTATCATTTCAGATGAATATAAAATAAGCAGGCCAAATACTTCAAAAAATTTGATTAATTCGTCCATGTAAATCACCGATAAGATATATTAGCATAAAAAAAGAAAAAGAGCAAAAAACTCTTTATCTGTTATAGTATTCGATTACTAGTGCTTCATCGATGTCTGCATTTAGTTCACTTCTCTCAGGAACTCTTACATAAGTTCCTTCCATCTTTTTATCATCAAATGATACGTATTCAACTCTGTTTTGTAATGCTTCAAGTGAAGTTTTTACAATAGATAATTCTTTATCTTTTTCTCTTAAACCAATTACATCACCAGGTTTTACTTGATAAGATGGAATGTCAACTCTTTTTCCATTTACAGTAATGTGTCCATGGTTAACAAGTTGTCTCGCACCTTTTCTAGTTGTTGAAAATCCAATTCTGTAAACTAAGTTATCTAAACGGCTTTCAAGAAGTCTAAGTAGGTTTTCACCATTAACACCCTTCATCTTTAAAGCTTTTTCAAATAACTTATGAAGTTGCTTTTCACTAAGTCCATACATGAATTTTACTTTTTGTTTTTCCTGAAGTTGTATTCCATAGTTAGAAAGTTTTCTTCTTCTATCTTGTCCGTGATCTCCAGGAGCGTAAGGTCTTTTAGATAGTTCTTTACCATTTTCTAAAACTGAAAAACCTAAACGTCTAGATTTTTTGTAAATAGGACCTGTGTATCTTGCCATTTTTCATCCTCCTTCCGCCGTGCGAAAGGTTATTTTAGTATATTTGCAGGGTGATATATATAAATATCTTTAAATTAGCAGCACATCTAAGGATAACCCCTATAGGGAATAATCACATTACAAATTCTAAAATAACGCTGCTTCAAACACGTCTTAATAATTATATTAGATTTCCCCTTTAAAGTCAACATTTTTTAATTAATTTCTTTTCATCTATATTTTTTATAATAGGCCATTTTTTAGGAACTAGGTTTTTGTAATTTGTTATAAAATCTTTAATTCCATTTTTAAAATCATAATTTTGAATTCTATTTATAGATTCAGAGTATTTTTCGTTTTCATTAGTTTTCTTGGTAGTACAGTAGTGTTCATCATATACAACTTTATCATCCACTAATTTAAATTCTCCATTTTTTGAGGTTATAAATGAAACGTCCTCATCATTAATTGTTGTTTTTATAATTTTATAAACACTTATTTTTATTTCATAGTGATCAATTATTCCCATAATAAATGAATAGTTCTTTATGTTATTTTCTGAATAACCCTCTTCATATGAAAAATAATATACATCTTTTTTAATGTTCAGTATGTTTATTTTTTCTAAATCTAGATTCTTAAAAAATCCCATATTACCTATTTTTATAAATTTTAAAATGTAAAATTCAATTACTTTGTCAATTTTCATAAAATCTCTCCAATCTGTAACGACACATTTATTTAAACATAATATATGCGAAAAAAATGTCGATAATTGTCTAATATTAGTTCTTTTTTTAATTATTAATAAATATCATTTTTGATTTAACTTTTTTATTCAAAATAGTAATTTTGCCTATAGTGAAAATGACAAATTGAAGGCAGTATTTGTTTTAAATTTAGTAAATTACTCATTTGATTAATTAATGTATATGTACTATTATCCTCGTTAAGGAGGAGATATTTTGAAAGATATAAGAATTGAAAAATTAGAAGAAGGAATGATAATACCTATAAGTTTTGATTATCATTTTGTGAGAATATTTGGTCAAAAGGATAACATGGATATACTAGAGTATTTTATATCAGACTTTTATGACATACCTATTAAAGATGTGACTGGA